>NZ_JBKGYF010000008.1:0-37913 GCF_046546175.1 Methanohalobium sp.
TTTGTAGTCCAAACGTTTCTGGATTTGAGTATCTGTATAAGCTGGTCTTTCTGCTGCTGTGTGAGTTTTGATGGTCTGCCGCCTCTATATCTAGGTTTTAGTCCCTCATATCCAGCCTCGTTCCATCTTTTCTGCCATCTGCGACCCATGATACTGGCTACGCTTAACAACTTAGAAGACTCACTGATACTCATTCCTTCATAGCGGTACTTGATAAAATACAGTTTTTTGAGTATCCTTGCGCTTTTTTCGGTTCGGATATGTTCTAAAAGTTGGTCATATGTGATATGCTTCAAAAGAGGAATTATTTCGGGTCTTGCCATAATAAGATATATAGTTGTTTAAGTACTAATAATATGTGTTAGACTTCAAAATAGAAAATAATGAATTTCCGGCAGGTTACAGGATAGCACAAAAGGTCCCTGTAGATTTCAATTCAGATACATCCACAGATGATTTGTGGATTTTACATTCAAAAGCAACGATTGAATACTGGGAGCTGTTTGATCAAATAAAACAGGGGATTCTAGAGTTTTCAGAAATCCCCCTAGCTCACCCATCACTTATGGATTTGAAGGTTGAAATTGCAGAGAGAATTATTAAAAATTGCATTTGCTGTGAGCGAAGATGCAAGGTAAACCGCAAAAACAGGGAACTTGGATACTGCAGAATAAGTTCAGTTTCCAGATGTGCATCTGAGTTTTTACATCGAGGCGAAGAACCAGAACTCGTCCCGTCCCATACCATATTTTTTACCGGGTGTGTATTTTCCTGTGTATACTGCCAGAACTGGGACATTTCAACCAGACCCGAATGCGGAATTGAAATCGAACCCCCTCAGTTTGCAAAAATTATTGATGCAAGACGCAGACAGGGTTCCAGAAATGTCAATTTCGTGACCCCCTACACCACATCTCCATACTGTTTTGAAAGTAATCAATAACATACCAGTAAATATTCCAGTTATATGGAACTCCAATATGTACCATTCAAAAGAAGCTGGAGAATTGCTGAAAAGCGTTGTAGACGTATATCTTGCAGATTTTCGATACGGCAACAACAGATGTGCAGAGAAATATTCAAACGTCAAAAAATATATTGAAATTGTGAAAAGAAACTTTAAAAAAGCTTACCAGCAATCAGAAATTATACTTCGGCATCTCGTATTACCCGAACACCTTGAGTGCTGCTCTAAGCCAACAATCGAATGGACTGCTGAAACTATACCAGATGTTAGATTCAATCTCATGTTCCAGTATACTCCTTATTGTAAAGCCCATGATTATCCAGAGATAAATCGCCGGGTTATGTTAAAAGAACGTAAAAAAGCGATTCAGACAGCAAAGGACTTTAATATAAAAGACCTGTTAGTCTGATGTTTCATAAGCAAACTATAAATATATAAATTAGAAGGCATTCATTAGTTAAGAGCCAAAATACAAAAATAACTCATTAACAAATCTGACAGGTTTAGAATTATAGGGGTAAATTTGGAATTTTAATTCTACAAACAATATAAGGGAGAATCATGGAAAAATCAAAAATTCTGGTTGTTGAAGATGAAAATATAGTAGCATTGGATATTAAAAACCGGTTAAAAAAATTGGGGTACTCAGTTCCAAGTATCGCTTCAACAGGTGAAGAAGCTATAAACAAAGCAGACACTACTTTTGCTGACCTTGTACTGATGGACATTATGCTAAAAGGCGAGATTGACGGAATAGAGGCAGCTGATCAGATAAATAGACGTTTTAATATACCTGTAATATATCTTACTGCTTATGTAGATGACAAAATACTGGAACGTGCGAAATTAACCCGCCCTTATGGATATATCTCAAAACCATTCAAAGAGAAAGACCTTCATACTAACATAGAAATGGCTTTGCACAGACATAAAATGGAAAAAGAGGATAACTCATCTGCATAATAAAAAACAATAGAAAGCCTTATAAACAAAAACATATAACTATTTTTCTATATCCATTTTAAGCTAATGGTTGAGTCGACATTCAGGGCATCTGAATATACAGATTATTGGATGTCCTTAAAGCCTGAATTCAGGTTAAACTCTTGCCAGATTGGTTCGGAGATACTTAATGATAGATGAGGGAAAAAACAGAATACAACTTATAAATGAATTAAATGAATTACGCCAGAAAATCTCTGGACTGGAAAAACTGATACAGGCTCAAATGGATTTATCGTATAATAAAAACAATCTAATATTACTTGAATCTGTTTTCGATATCATACCGGATGTAATATGTATCTATGATGGAAACTATGGGGTTATAAGATACAACAAATCCGGATATGAATTTTTAAAAACAAACACAGATGAGTCCAGAGGCAAAAAATGTTTTGAAGTTATCGGTAAAACATCACCCTGTGCTATCTGTGCAGTTTCTAATGTATATAAAACCCATAAGCCTTCCAGAGTTTACAGAAAGCTCAATTCCAGTGGGCTATGGCTTGATATTAGAGCATACCCTATATTAAATAAAGACAAAAAACTCACAAACGTTATCAATTATATACATGATGTTACATTCGAAAAACAGACCGATGAACTGTTAGAATTGAATAAAACTTTAAAAATTAAAATTAATGAGCACCAAACATCAGAAAAATTAATTCAGAAAGAAAAAGAAAGAATGCAGAAATATTTTGATGTTGCCGGTATCATCATAGTAGTTATTGGTTCTGATTACAAGGTCAAGTTCATCAATAAAAAGGGTATTGAAATTCTGGGATTTAAAAACAAAGATATCATTGGAAAAGATTGGATAGATAATTTTATCCCTATTAAATACAGGAAAGAAGTAAAAGGAATATTAACCAAGTTCTCATCACAAGATTCCGGTCCTGTAGAAAACGTTGAATATCCCCTCATAAATGATAAAGGTGAAGAACGCACAATCACCTGGAATTATACTCCTGTTAAAAACGATGATGAAGAAATTTATTATATACTGGCTTCAGGTCTGGATATAACTGAACGCAAAAATGCGGAAAAGGCATTACAAATTTCAGAAAACAAATTCAGAACTCTTTTTGATAACGCCAGTGATGCCATTTTTATATAGAACATGGATGGCTATTTTCTGGAAGTTAATAAAATAGCATGTCAGCGTCTGAGGTATACAAAAGATGAACTAATGAAGCTAAAACCGTACGATATAACATATCAACCTGAAAACAACTTAAAACAACTTAAAATTGATATTAAACACCATGGACATGTTATCTTTGAAGCTACACATGTGAGAAAAGACGGTACCTTCATACCTGTTGAAATGAACATGCGTATGATTGAGTACAATGGTATTCCTGCATTGCTTGGAATTGCAAGAGATATTACCGAACGCAAATACGCTGAAGAAATAAGAGAAAAGGATATACATCACCGGGTCAAAAATAATTTACAGGTCATATCAAGTTTACTCAGCCTTCAATCCGAATTTTTTGGAAATGAAACTGTAATCGAAGCTTTCAGAGAAAGTCAAAACCGTGTCAGGTCAATGGCAATTGCCCATGAAAAACTCTATCAATCAAAAGACATTGCAAGTATAGACGTTGCAGATTACATACAAAACCTTACGAATTATCTTTATCTTTCATATAGAGGACGTTCCAGTGAAATCGGACTAAATGTAGACATTGACAATATATTTCTGAATATGGATACTGCCATACCTCTTGGGATTATTATCAATGAGCTGGTTTCCAATTCATTAAAACATGCATTTGTAAATTCTGAAACCGGAAAAATTAAAATCAAACTCAGAAAACACAGGAATAACAATTATACACTAATCGTCAGTGATAACGGTAAGGGATTCCCAGATGAACTGGATTTTAAAGAAACCGATTCATTGGGTATGCAGCTGGTCAATACACTGGTAGAACAAATTGATGGCACAATTAAACTTGATAAATACAATGGTACAGTATTTACAATAATATTTAGAGAACTTGTATACAAGAACTAACTTAAGAAAAGTTATTATGGTTCCTGCTTCTTTGTTTTAAATAAATTTCTTCTATACGTTCGATAGTATCCGATTCCTCAGGTGATTTATCATCCCTGACATTCACAAGCCTTGGAAAACGCAGCGCATAACCTGATTCATAATTGGTACTTTTCTGGATTTCCTCAAACCCGATTTCAAAAACAACTTCAGGTTTAAATTCAATTTTTCGTCCTTTTTCCATGACAATTAAATCTGAAAAAAGCCGGGTGAGTTCTTCAAGCTTTTCATCAGTAATGCCTGTTGCCACCTTCCCTATAGGTAAAAATTGACCTGTGTTTCTATCATAACATGCAATGGCATATGAACCAATGAGATTGACTCTTCTTCCATAACCCCATTCACCACCTATAACAACAAGGTCAAGGGTTTCCATGATGGGTTTCTTCTTGAGCCAGTTCTTTCCGCGTTTTCCTGGTGAATAGGGTGATTCCGGGTTTTTAATCATAATACCTTCATGACCGGCTGAAAGTGCATCATTATATATCCTGTTAGCCTCTGCTACTTCACTGGTCATAACCTGTTTGTCCACTTTAATCGACTTTGTGTTTTCAATAATATTTCCAAGCATATCCCGTCTCTGTTTCAATGGAAGGTCGATATAACTGTCACCATTAAGATACATCAGGTCAAACATATTCAAAATTATAGGAATTTCTTTGGAAGTGGACAGCACATCATACTTCCTTCGAAAACGTCTCAGAATATCCTGGAATGCCCTTGGACGTCCGTCTTCATCTATTGCCACTGCTTCACCATCAATGATTGCAGTGTCAGCATTTAGCTGATTCTTTACAGATTCTACAATATCTGGAAGTGAATTGGTGACATTTTCAAGCTTTCTTGAAAATATATTGACCTCATCTTTCTTTTTGTGTATCTGAACTCTGGCACCATCGAATTTCCATTCAACTGCTGCCGTACCCATTTCATTAAATGCAGTCTCGATACTTGGAGTGACCTGCGCAAGCATCATCCTGATAGGGCGGTTAACCTGTATATCAAGCTTTGATACTTCCTCTTCACCACCCCGTTTGGCTGCAGATGCTACTGCGCCCAGGTCATTTGTAAGCATGAAACCAAGTTCCAGTTTTTCCACCGTTACATTGAATGCTTTTGATATGGCATCACGGACTATACCTTCTCCCACACCTATCCTCAGCTCTTCAATTGCAAGCCTTGAAAGGTATCTCGCTTCTTCAGGGGATGATGCACTGAAGACGTATTGAAGGTTTTTTATTTTCTGATTCTGTGAACCTTTACCTGATACATTGGCTATGTGTTTAAGTCTGTCAGATACTTCAAGTATCGTGAGCTGGGGTGTTGATTCTTCAAAAAATGATGAAAAAGTTACTTGATTTCTGGAAGCCTTTGACAGTACTCTTACCGCGGTTTCTCCTATATCACCTGTATCACGGACAATATTTTCAATTTCATCTACTGGTATACCAGATGCCTTCGAGAGTGCAGTATAGAGCAGGCTTTCACCAATCCCAAGTTCCTGTGAACTCCATGAAGGGAAAACCTGACCCATAATAAAATGAGTTACTACTGGTAGTTCTTCTGTATCGACTTTTTCCAGCAAATCTGCTACCTGGTCTGTCATCTCAAGGGAACTGGTAATTCCTTCGATGTTTTTGCACGAATCTGCAAATTCTTTAAAACTTGTCATATTATTGTTGAACTCATCTATAATTTTGATAATATAAATTTTTAGCTAACTGAAGCTCAATTTTTATAAATGGATATAATGTCACTCAAAATAGCACTGGCTGTTTCAATGGAACCCGCGCCTCTTCCAGTGACCGTGACTGTTCCTGAAAGGTCGGTCTGAATGGACGCCACATTTAGAGTTCCTCCTACCGCCAGTGGACTGTCTTCAGGCACCAGTCTTGGAGCTACACGTATCAGGTCTTCTTTTACTTCACCGATTAACTTTATCACATATCCATTATTCTGTGCCAATATCAGAGATTCTGGTGTTATTTTTGAGATTCCTGTAACATCCACATCCCTATAGGTAAAACACAATCCAAACACTGTGTTTGCCAGTATTACCAGTTTGCATGCAGAATCAATACCATCCACATCATAACTGGGGTCGGTTTCTGCGATTCCAAGTTCCTGTGACTCTGCAAGCATTTGCTCATAAGGAGCGTTTTCTTCCATCATACGAGTCAAGATATAATTACATGTCCCATTCAGTATACCCTCTACACTAATTACATCATTACCTGCAAGTACATTTTTTATAAGGTTAATTATTGGCATCGCACCGCCAACAGTTGCTTCAAACCTGAATTTAGAACCTGATTTACGGGATGCTTCTATTAATTCATTGTATTTTAAGGCAATTGGACCTTTATTTGATGTCACTACATCTCTGCCGTTATCAAAAGCTGACATCATATTCTGAAGACCGATACCACCGGTTTCAATATCTGTAGAAGTTGTCTCAATTACCAGGTCATGGTCGATTGATTTTATAATTTCAAGGCTGGAAGTGTTATCCAGTGCAACTGTTCCTTTCTCACGTTTACGAGTCAAAGCAGAGGACAAATCGATACCCTCTGTATTAATTTCAGACCCTTTAGAATCAGATATTGAAACAACCCTGATATCAAGACCAAGATTTTTAAGATGTTTTTCTTTTTTCAATAATACTTCTACTACACCCTGTCCAACTGCTCCAAATCCGCTGATAGATGCACGTATCGTTTTCATTGCACCACTAACCTTTATGTAAATTTAGTTTCAATAGGCTCTACAACAAGCAGGTCTTTTTCTTTAGCAACCTCTTTCAACAGAGAAATCGAATCATTTAATTCCTTTTTACCTACCGCATCAATCTTTAAAAAAGCTGATGATGTCTGGTCTATTTTGGGCATGGATAACGTTAAATCCACTACTTCAGCATATCCGGTTCTGTCTATAGTATCTATGGTATCCTGGATATCGTTGTGTACAACGTGCCCTATCAAAACCACTGCACCGCGCTCGACAAAACGCTGTTCACCTACTTTTGCTACCCCGATACCTCTTTCTTTAAGCCTTGATTTTAGCTCATCAAGTTTTTCAGGGTCAATGTCAATTACACATTGTACAGGAATTTTACTGCGGCGGTGTTTTTCCTTTTCATGATGATGAACTACTGATATAAGGTTGCCTTTTAAATCCGAAATAGGCTGTAATGCCTGAAGCAACTGTCCAGGTCTATCCTGCAATTCGATATCCATTGAAATTCTCATTTATACCCTCTTGGTTTTAAGTTACGGTTAAGATTATTTCATTACTAATACTTTATCGATTTTTCTATATCAATTGTTGATACTGGTTTTCATCATTCAGTTCATCAACGATTCGTACAATATTACCCCGACCCTTCTTAAATTTTTCAACATATCCCCGTTCTTCTAGGTCAGATATCATAAGACTGATTTTTGCCTCTGAATATTTTAACCGGTTTCGAAGGTCTTTCTGGGTAATCCGACCACCATTAGCCTTCACAACATCAAATACTTTTTGTAAATCATCTGGTAATGGATTTGTCTCTAAAGATTCCTCATCAATTTCATAACTTCTGTTTGATGATAATGATGGTTCATCCATAATTTCGTTTTGTCTGTGATTATATTTTCTAAATCCTATAAAGAAAAGAACAGCCAGCAATACAACAATAGCTGGCACCAGATAGATTACTGGACTTGTTTCGTCCTCTCCTCTGTTAATAAGATTTGATTCATTAGCAAGGCTTTCTGTAATCTGTGATGATTCTGTATCATTAAGTAGTTCCTGATTATACACCGGCATGAGCAGTAAATCCAGTGAATAATTTCCACCGCTTTTAATGGTCATATTTTCCTGTACCTGATAAGCAAGTGAACCATTATTATAGGATTTTGCTGTTATCTGGTAATTTCCTGGATAGAGATTGAATGTATAAACACCGTATTCTGCTACAATCGATTGTTTGGGTGTAGAGTTTACTGTAACAATTACATTTTCAACTGGTTCAAATGTTTCCCAGTTATAAATTTCACCATGTACAGTTGCAGTTGTTTCTGCACTGACAGGAGCACATAAGAGCAATATTACTATAGTACAGATAAATGTTTTAAATATATTTTTAAGACTCACAACATTATTTTAACATTTGTTTATATATATTTTGCCATATGAAACATTCTAAAGGTTCATAAAGTTTTATTAACCAAATGAAGGATTCATAAATGTTAGATTTTTACATCAAAGTAAATTGTATTCCTAGAAATTAAATTATGTTAAAATTTTCAAAACAACAATAGTAGTATTGCTATATAAAGAAACAGTGGTGGCAGAAAATGGAAACAAAATCTAGCACAAAAAAATTACTGGCTTGCTCAATTGCTGCAATTTTATTGATAGGCATTATACCAATAAATGCCCTTGCCTCAGCAAACAATAAAAGGATGAATGACAGCAAAGCAGAATATTTCAGAAACAACAAATCAAATAACACTTCATAAAATGATCCCCTCAATGAAAGGGAAGAGAAATTAGAAGAACAACAGGAAAAACGTGAGGAAAAGCTGGAAAAAGCAAGAAATAAATATGCAGATGCAAAAGCAAATTTTAATTCTATTCACAAAAAAATTGCTAACAACAAATTAAATTCTAACTCTGAAAGGGCTATAAACGTTACAAAGGATTACTTAAACAGTACTCTGGACTATATGATAGAACACCTTGAAAATAAAAAAGTAATATAAATGCATCAAGTGCGAAGTTTACAGATGAAAAACTTGAAAATTTGAATGAATCATAATCAGTTCGAACAAAAAAGAACTGAACTGAAATTAGCAGAGACCAGAGAGGGCATCTCAGAAATAGCTAATGAAATACGCTAAGTATGGAGAGATGCTCAGACAAATTTAAATTCTATAGCATAAAAGTTATAAATGAGCGTATTAACAGCTACCTTGAAAAATCTGAATCCATACTCTGCGAATTGAAAAAGAAATCGAGCAATTAGAATCTGAAGGTAAAACGTTGAAGATATTGAATAACTGTTTGAAGAA
Organism: Methanohalobium sp.; assembly: GCF_046546175.1. Classification (NCBI taxonomy): domain Archaea; kingdom Methanobacteriati; phylum Methanobacteriota; class Methanomicrobia; order Methanosarcinales; family Methanosarcinaceae; genus Methanohalobium; species Methanohalobium sp. The sequence goes on from NZ_JBKGYF010000008.1 coordinate 9,092, forward strand.
TATAAAAATAGAATTCATGAGATAAATAAACACCAAGAAGATGCTAAGGAAATATACAACAATGCATCTGATGAAGCATTTATAAAGGAGGCAAAATTTGGGTTCTGTAGAAACCCTATAGAAATCGCCGTCAATCAGTAAATTTTAACAGATTTAATCACTATTAAGAAGTACATCTAAAAAGATTACAAATTTTCTTGATTATACAAATATCGAGGATTTCTACAAAGCCACTAATTTTTTATTTTTTAGCAATTATTCTGAAAAACCGATGGCCTTATCAGGTGCACAACTTATATATATCCGTACAGACTATTAGATATATCAATTAATTAGAATTTTTTATTCAGAAAATTAAACGTATTTACAACATGTAAACAACTTACTATAATTAAATCTAAATCAAAAATAAATCTACTTAAAGATTAAGGGTCAACATGAGAAAAGAAACACTTAAAACCACTCTATTACTAGCATCCTTAACTGGTCTCTTGATTGTCATTGGTGGTGCCATCGGTGGACGCGGTGGTATATTAATTGCATTTTTAATTGCTATTATAATGAACTTTGGAAGTTATTGGTACAGTGACAAAATAATACTCAAAATGTACCGTGCAAAAGAAGTGAATGAATCCCAGTATCCACAGCTTTACAGTATTGTCAGAAACCTTGCAACAAAAGCAAGTTTACCAATGCCCAAAGTGTACGTAATAGAAACATCCATGCCAAACGCATTTGCAACAGGCAGAAACCCTGAACATGCAGCTGTTGCAGCAACTACCGGTATAATAAATCTGTTAACATCTGAAGAACTAGAAGGTGTATTTGCCCATGAACTGTCACACGTTAAACATCGCGATACACTGATAAGTGCTGTCACAGCCACTATCGCAGGTGCCATTACAATGCTTGCCTACTGGGCCCAATGGGCTGCTATATTTGGCGGTTTTGGAAAAGATGATGAAGGCGGCAACAATATCATTGGATTTATTGCCCTTGCAATTCTGGCTCCAATTGCAGCTACTATTATTCAGTTAGCAATCTCCCGCACCCGTGAATTTGCAGCAGATGCAGAAGGTGCAAAGATTACCCATAAACCCTGGGCACTTGCGAATGCTCTTTCAAAATTAGAACAGAGTGCTACAAACTATAAGCCAAGAAGGGGTGAAGTGAAAGCATCTGAAAATACAGCTCATATGTTTATTGTAAATCCTCTAAAAGGTAAAACAATTGCCAGTTTGTTCAGTACCCATCCGAATACAGAAGAAAGAATACGCCGCCTCAAATCCATGTATTAAACATTTTTTTACTCATCCGGCCGTTACGGTCAGATGAGGTTTTACATCCCAACATCCATATTGAAAAAGAAATTAGAAGGAACGGTCTCCACCTATAATACCTCCGAATCCCCTGTTTTCACCCTTTTGCTGGTAAGTGGATGTTGCCAGAATTCGGTCGGTCTGCAAGTCTGGAAAACGGAAGACTCTGCAAACATACTGTTCCAGGACCTATAAGGGATACAAGGAATATACCTTCACCTCCAAAGAGCGCGTTTTTAAAACCTCCAATAGACTGAATGTTATAGTCTATACCATCTGTAAAAGCAGCAAGACAACCGGTATCCACCCTCAAGGTTTCATTTTTATTAAGCTTTTTCTCAATTACCGTACCCCCGGCATGTATAAATGCCATCCCATCACCGGAAAGCCTCTATAAAATAAAGCCTTCTCCTCCGAAAAAGCCCGAACCGGTTCTTTTTGTAAGTGCTACATCTATTTCAATGCCTTTTGCTGCGCAAAGGAAAGCATCCTTTTGACACAGCATATTTCCATCGAATATTTCAAAATCAAGAGGTATTACTTTACCCGGATAAGGGGCACCAAATGCAACATATCCTTTACCATCTCCCTCATGAACAAAACTTGTTATGAAAAAACTTTCACCGGTAAGCATGCGTTTTAAACCACTGAATAATCCCCTGTAGAGGTCTGCATATTGATTCCAGGACCCATATATCTCATGGCGCCGGCTTCTGCCCTCACCGATTCTTTTGGGTCCAGTTCTATCTCGACGATTTGCATATCGTCACCTATAATATAATAATCGATTAGATCTGCGATGGTTTTACCTCCGAATACTTAATGGGTACGTACAAAAATAAAACAATTTAAATTTGTATTCTATACTGTTGGATATATAATAACCTCAGATTAGATAATTATCTATAAATGAATATTTTTCATTTACCATGTAAATTGAACATAAAAAACAAAAATGAGAGTTTTTTATATAAAGATTGAATAATGGTTCATAGTTTGGCAGGACTTGAGGATACAACAATGACTATGGATATATCTATTGGAAGAGTCATAAAAGCTCACACTATAAGTGATGCATGGTATCGAGGACTTAATACTATCTGGAACCAAGGTAGTGTAATAACTGATGAAAGAGGCAGCCGGATTTTAGAATACATGAATCTGATGGTTGTCATCAATGACCCATATACCAGTGAAATTCCAGAAGATTTTTCATGGAATATAGAACGCCTGGACGAATATTCCAAGCAATTGATTAGCGGTGACAATACCCAGAATTTTGAATATACCTATGGTCAGAGGCTCAGAAACTGGAACAATGAAATCGACCAGATATCCTATGTAATTGACAAATTAACAAACAATGCATCCACAAGACGTGCAACTGCTGTCACATGGATTCCTGCTGTTGATACAAAAGTAGATGAAGTACCCTGCATGATAATCGATGATTTTAAAATCCGGAACGGAAAATTACATTTAACCACATTATTCAGAAGTCATGATTTTTCAGGAGCATACCCTGCAAACCTTTATGGCTTATCCAGATTACTCAAACACGTAGCTGATAAGACCGGTGTCACTCCCGGGAAAATAACAACCATCAGCATTTCTGCTCATATTTACGAACATGACTGGGATAAAATTGAAGATATTATAAAAGGGGTATATTAACAATGAAAGTATCAATTGATAAATCAGAATTGTGTGGAGAGCTATATGCGCCTCCATCCAAAAGTTATACGCACAGAGCTATATCCATTGGGTCGCTGTCAAACCAATCGATAATCCATAGACCTCTACTTTCTGCTGACACTGAGGCAACAATAAAAGCATGTGAAATGTTTGGTGCAACTATTGAGAAAAAGAACAATGACCTGATAATTAAAGGGGTTGATAGTGCTCCAAAAGTTCCTGATGATGTAATAGATGTTGCAAATTCTGGTACAACACTTCGATTCATGACCGCAATAGCTACTCTTACAAATGGTGTTACTGTATTGACAGGTGACCATTCAGTAAGAAAAAGACCCAATGGACCACTTCTTGATGTGTTACAAAGCCTTGGTGTGGAAGCATATTCAACAAGGAACAATGGGCGTGCACCTCTTGTCGTTAAAGGAGGACTTAAAGGTGCCATTACAAAAATCGATGGTTCTATCAGTTCCCAGTTTGTATCTGCCCTTTTGATAGCCTGCCCACTTACAAACAACAGCACCACTTTTTCAATAAAAGGAGAGTTGAAATCAAAACCATATGTTGATATAACCATTGAAATTATAGAAAAAGCCGGATGCGAAATTTTTGTTGATAAAAATCACAATACCAAATTTATAATCCCTGCAAAACAGAAGTACAACCTTAAGGAATATACAGTTCCAGGTGATTTTTCATCTGCTTCATATCTGCTGGCAGCGGCTGTTATGACAGGATCTAAAATAACGGTCAAAAACCTGTTTCCTTCCAGACAGGGCGATATAAAAATTATCGATATACTTGAACAAATGGGTGCAAACATCAACTGGGATAAGGAAAACGGAGATGTTACTGTTAATGGTGGAGACCTTAGTGGTATAACTGTTGACCTTGGAGATTCACCGGATTTATTCCCGACAATTGCTGTACTTGGAGCTGTTGCTAAAGGCACCACTGTAATTACAAATGCAGAACACGTCCGCTATAAGGAAACAGATAGAATCCATGCCATGGCAAGTGAGCTTCAAAAAATGGGTATTAAAGTTAAAGAAGAGAAGGATAAACTGACGGTTAATGGTGGCAATCTTGTAGGAACCGATGTCCATGGATGGCATGACCACAGGATAGTTATGGCTTTAACAATTGCAGGGCTGGTAGCTGGTGGTACTACTGTCGACACTGCAGAATCTGTGTTTATATCATATCCAAATTTCTTTGAAGAAATGCGCAAAATCGGAGCTAGAAAAACTGTCGTTGAAGAGTAAACATCAAATATGTTCTTTTTAATTTTCTTTATAGATTTTAAATTTTTGGACTTTTTGAATTTCAGTAAAAAAAAGAAAAAGTTGGCAGACTTTAAGACGTCTACCTTCGATGCATCATGCATTTATTCTGCTGGTATGATAAGTGATCTTTCACCAGCAGGTTTGAACTCTCTGAGTGCACCTCTACCGAATTCTTTCCTTGGTTCCTTAAAGTCGAATGGAAGGAGGTCATCGGCAAAGGCAACTTTGATCAGTGGGTTTGTGGCAAAAGCATCGCCACGTCCTGCGTGTGCACCTGATGTGATTGCAGCATATCCACCCTGGTGTCCTACATTCATTGCGTAGTTTGGATAGTTTGGACCACGGAGTTCGAGTGGGAGTCCTTCATCGGACTGGTAGGAGAATACATTTGCTGCTCCACACTGGTCCTGGAGATCGAAACCGAAGAATCCGAGACGTCCGTATGCTTCTTTGTGCAGGTACATACATAGATACCATGCGGAAAGACCTGCATTTGAGTTACCGGTTGCAATGGATGCTGCAGAACCTGCTGCTGCTGAGAGTACTGTTGCTCTCTGTGATCCACCAAAGTGGTCTTCAAGCGCAGTTGGATATTTCTCGTAGTTCTCCAGCCCGTAGAGTGTGGATTCTGTGGCAATATCTTTGACAACATCCATGGTTGCTGGTGCTTTGTTATCTTTACCTGGCTGTGCTGCATTGTTGTATTTTTCGTTTATGTAGTCAATGTCATAGTAGAGGTTGTCATCCAGAATGTTGTTGGTGTATGCTGCTGTTGCATACTGGGTGAAACCTACACCACCTGACATGTATGAACCAAGCCATATCTGGTCATAGAGCATACATCCAGCACCGACAACTTCCAGTGCTGTCTTTGCTGGGTCTTCTGGATATGCACGGCTGGTCTGAACAATGTCTGCCAGATGTCCGAATGGGATGCCTCCTGTCTCATTTTCTGCACGTGCACGTCTTGCTGGGAGCATTTCTCCCATGTTGATGACTGATGCATGTTTTGCAGCGTATGATAGGTCAGCCACTGCTGCTTCTCCAGCGCACATGTGGTATGCGTTGATGAATGACATACCAAGCTGCATTGCCATCCATCTACGTGTCTGTCCACCATCTGTTGTTCTGCTTACAACTGTTGGAATGTGTGCAACTTGCCAAGTGGTTTTACCGATAGATTCCTTAATCTGTTCTGCCTGGTCTTCAGGGAACTCCTTGTTTATATCAATGAGGAACTGGTCGTCAATTTCCTCTGCAAGGTCATCGTCACCGGTAAATATTTTTACATAACAATCTTCTGTGAGTCCTGGATGAGTTTCAACCATGTGTTCCTGAACAACTGCTCCTCCTGGGATTGCATGGTTTAAGACTTCAAGGTAGTGGTTGATTGTTTCAGGAGTTACCTCAATACCCAGCCTCTTCTCCAGGGTTTCATGAGCACTGTCCATACCAACAATACAGGTTCTTCTGATGTCGTCCCACATCTGCTGCATTGCTGCATTGTTGACATAGTGGAGATCGTCCATTTCGGTGAGCATGTCTGTACCGGACAGGTATGATGGTGTCAATGCTCTCTGACCGAGCTGAACTCCACCTGCATGAAGGTCTGGGTTGTATCCTACAAGCCCTCTCTTTTTAGCCAGTTCCTGACCAGATTTTAACATTTCCATTTTTCTGGGGCTCTGTGCAACACCCATTCTTTGGTATTTTGTCTTTTTGTCTGTTATTTCACCGCCACTCTGCTTGTTATCTCCGAATTCTTGAGTGAACTTTCTTTCTAACTCATTCTTAAACCTTCTTTCTCTGTCTTTTTCCACCATTTATATCACCTCATTTATCTTGGCTGGAATCCATACTCGGTTCTCTGCTCCCATACTCTGTGAACCCATTCGATGACTTCGTCGTCTTCTCTGAATGGTACGTTATCGGCTCTGTATATGGTTGTTCTTTTAGCTGCCTCATCTTCAGACATTGGTTTACCAAGATCGACCTTTTTGTCGATAGGTCTTGCCTGCTGGTCTTTATCCATTATAATGGTACCGTTTTCGAGTCTGCGTCTGTCCAGCATATCAAACATCACACCATCTTCCTGGAGACGGAGTGAGTGACCGTGTACAGTTGCACCTCTTAGACCTGCAAGACCTGGGCAGGTAATTTCACTTTCAAGCTGCCTTTTTGTTACTTTTTCCATGTCCCTTTCACGGGCTTCTACAAGCTGACGACCGGACAGTGTACCGGGATCAACTGCTCTGAAATTAATCGCTGCATGGTAGGTTCTAAAGTATGGTGTAGCTGGCGCATTATACATTGAATCTACCCACTGGGCGTATCTTATACGGTCACCAGCTTTTGCACCTTCTGTTGGTTCAACAATTTCCCTGATTGAACATTCAGGTTCTCCCATCTCAGCCAGTGGTGGGTGTGTACTTGGATAATCGCTTCCAGGTGCTCGATGTCCTAGGATTAAAGTCAGATCTTCATCTGATATTTCTCGAAGTTTTTCGAGGTCATCTGACATTTGTTTTGATCTGTTGTTTGCAACAGATGTTTTACCTGGATAATACTGTTTCTCAATTTCTGCCATATTATCACTCCTATTATTCTATGGATTTTAATGTATTTTTTACATCTTTGACAAGTTCATTTAATTTATCTCTGGAACAGGCTTCGCCACGTGTAACTCCAGTTACAATTTCCATAACTGTCCCTTTTGTGAGTGTATTTTCATCTTTAGGTTTGACATATCTGGTTTTTATCCCCGCTTCTGCTAGGTCTTCAAAATCTATCAAAGCCTGGCTAACAACAATTGCAGGTATATCCACATTTTCCAGAATTGTTCGTATCTTTTTAATTATATGTTGAGCCACGTTTCCTACATGGATTACTGCCAGTTTATGTCTTGCTATCTGCTCTGTTTCTTCAGGTTCAATACCAAAACTCCCAGATATCAGACCAGATTCCGGTTGACCGGTTCCTCCGCTCAATACCAGCACGCTAACCTGTATCCCTGTCTGACGCATTCCATATGTAAGTTCACATACAGGTTTTGTGATATGCCTTCTGCCGGGACCCATAGCAACTGCTATTACATCTGGACGGGCGGCTTCGGAGAGTGTACCTTCCTGTGCAAGTCCACCCCCTCTGCATTGACCCTTCCCTTGTCTGCAATCTACTACCTGTGTTTCCCGACCAAACATTGGCATATCAATCATTCCTTGTCTTCGTCTTCATGTTTATTCAGGACGAAAACCTGACTTTCTTCACTTGCTCTGGGGTCTGACAAACCACGTCTTTTTGGATCTGCGTTTGGACCTCTTTTAGCGTAGTCAGATACTGTAGTTCTTTGAGGTATGAAATTTCCTTCCCTGAGTTCATATTTACAGGGTAATACTCTCTCTGCTATAGAATCTATCTGTTTTTCAACGTCCTCATCTGTTATTTCCAGACGTACCCGACCTACACTTATGGACAATTCTATTGCAGTATCACCAATCTGCACAACCTTCCTGTATGGATGGTTTACATCTTGGCCTGTTGCTGGTCCAGATGGAACCGTCAAGGGCAGGCGTGGCCCATGTATAAATGCTCTTACAATGCCATCAACTTCACTCAACTCTTCAATAAGTTTTTGTGTTGTTTCTGGTTTCAACAATCTTGTTGGAAATAATTCTACCTGCAAATATTCATCTTCATATGGTTCTGAAGCGGTATCAACCATTATATTACTTCCTATGGAAAACCTAAAGGTTACACTTAAATTGCTTTTGCTACTGCATCGATTGGTTCTCTGAAAGTCTTAATTGAACCGAATACATCCCCTATAAGTGAGGAAGTAGCTTCTGGTGTGAACATCTGAGTACCTGCATCAAGTGATGCTGATGCTGCTACACATGGGATTGCAAATCCTCTTGAGTGTCTGGTTACAATGTGGTTACCATTGAAGATACCTGGCCCTCCTCCACCATAGATGGAGTGACTAAAGAATGAGAATCCGACTGCAGTACCCTGTACTCTACCATAATCACAACCAGGTAATCCTGTTTCCTTTTCAATTATGTCATTGAAATAGAGCAATGTTGAGGATACATTTTGTGGGCTTCTACCTGCACCACAGTTCACCATTGAAGCTGCAAGCTGACCTGCTGCTGCGTATGCATTCCACATTGGAACATCATTTGCCTTGTAGAATGAATATCCAGATGGTGCGGTTTTATCCACAGATATCACATTGTCTTCAAATGCTTTGTTAACAATTGAATCAATTACAGTTCCTATAGTTCCGTCTTTACCGTTTTCTTTTACGATATCATAGACAAGGTTGTTTGCATTAAGTCCCTGATAAGCAAGTCCGAGCAGTTGCTGCCTCTCAAATTCTCCTACTGCATTACCCATTTCATACATAGCTACCTGTTCATAGATTGATGACAAACAGGCTGAATTCATTGCTTTCTTGTTAGTAATTGCCACAATGTGATTTGCCATAATGTTTCTCAGTGAGTACCCAAGACCTTCATTCTGCTGTGGAATCTTGAGAATTGAAGCTATGTTTCCTCCTGCTAGGTCAACTGTTTGTGGATAGCTACCCCAGACTGCTGCTTTTACAATTGGGGCTAAGAACATATCAGTGTTGAACTGGTCTATAATGGACTGAACAGTTGCTGCTCCACCTACAGCAGTCGCTGATGAATAATCAGCAGCTGCCTTCAGCCTCTCATCTGGTATCTGGACTAAAAGCTGTTTACCACCATAGAGTGATTCTACATTGGTATCGTCATCTGGGTTTACCCTTACAAGTTCTTCAACGGAATCCCTAATGCTATCTGCATTTCCGACAAGGTCATAATCGAGTTCGTATCCAGGTATATGTCGGCCTTTTCCGCCCATTTTACCTGTTGTAAGTGCTTTCTGAATACCTTTAAGATTAATTGCTACTGATTTCTTGGTATCGTCGATGATTTCTTTGATTGCATCGTTCTTTGTTGGAGCAATGTCCTTTATATCGACATCGCTTTCTAATAGTTTTCCTCTGTCATTGTAGAGATCTATTTTATCAGCCACGATTCTACCTCCATTTTTGGTTTTGGAAATAACCATTCTGGATTATCTGCACAACATTGGTTACTGGCAATCCTGAGTGATTGCAGTTTATGTTGTACAATAAATCCCAGAGTTATTCCACTTATTTGTCTATAAACCAATTAGGTTTAAAGCTTTTGCATTTATCGGGACAATTCTTAATATATTAACACTAATGATAATTATAAAATCCCGATATTTATAACCAACAGCCCATCATACTGGAGTATATTTCTAATATTTATATATTGCACCTTTAAAACGAGAAAATTAGATTAAAAATCAAACAATTATATTGATTTATGATGATTATTCCACTACCAGATTAAAAGTAATTGAATTGTTATTCTTATTATGAAAAAATGATTCTGGTAAATATAAAATATATTATCTTATCAACAAAGCTTAAATAAAACTTCCAATGAGTAATCATAGATAATATGGGAATCGTTGCTGATATTGGTGGAAACCCAGGTATTGACTGTAATGGTTTTTGTAAATATTGTTATTTTAACAGAATAAAGGATGAAAATATACCTATTTTCGGATGCAAACACTGCTTCCCATTTAAAAAAGGATGTGATTACTGTATACGTAGTGTTAAAGAATCATATCCTGGATTTAAACCTGCCCAGATTGTAATGCAGGAAGTATCCCAGAACATATATTTCAATCACGATACCGATAAAATAACAATCAGCGGTGGCGGCGATGTAAGCTGTTATCCGGAACTTAAAGAGCTTGTAGAGTCCCTTTCAAAATTCGAAAAACCAATTCATCTTGGATATACCAGTGGAAAGGGTTTCAATAATGAAGATGACACTGACTTTTTCATTGCCAATGGTGTAAACGAAGTTACATTTACCGTATTTGCAACAGACCCTTACCTAAGAGCCGAATACATAAGAGATCCTGAACCAGAAATATCTCTTGAAATTCTTAAAAAATTTTGTTCAAGCTGTGAAGTATATGCAGCACTTGTACTGATACCAGGGGTAAATGATGGAGAAGTGCTTGATAAAACATTAAGCGACCTTGAAGAAATGGGTGCCAAGGGCGCAATCATCATGCGGTTTGCAAACAGTGTTGAAGAAGGGTTAATACTTGGAAATTCTCCAATACTTGAGGGTATCACAACGCACAGTATCGATGAATTCACCCAGATTGTCAGGGACGCTGAGTCCAGATACGACCTAAAAATCACTGGAACACCACTTGAAGACCCGGTTACTGGTTCACCCTTTGCTATCAGAAATAATGAAGAAGCAATGTCAAAACTGCCTGAAGTTACAAAAGGAGCCACCATCATCACAAGCAGTGTTGCAGCCCCGCGTCTTCAGGAAATCTTTGATAAACTGGGAGGTAAAGTCAATATAGTTAATGTTGATAAGGATATAGGATGTCTTATGACAATCGAGGACCTGCAAAAACTTGAACTATCCAGTATAAAAGAAACAGTGTTTATACCGGGCAGAGCTTTTGTGCATGAGCCTGAGGTCAAGAAAATCCTGTCCAGTGATGGAGTGGACAGGCTTGTGAGACGGGGACCTGATTGTTTAACAGTTGATGGAGAAATGTCTATCAGCATGACATCAAAAGAGGTACTGGATTTAGAGATAGAAAACCTCACGGAACTGGTAAATCACATCAACGCCATTGGATTATAATCACATAAAGTCCGAAAGTCCAACCTGTTTTGATTTATCATTTTCAAATAATGATTTGATTTCATACCCAATAAGCTCAATCCGCTGCTTAGTGTATTCTGAAACATTGTAATCATTGGCCACCTTGCTGGATACATCAAGATACTTCTTGACCGCTCCTTCATGAACAGTCAGGATAACTTTTCCTCCACATCTGGTACAGTTACCGGAGAGAGGTGGACGCCTGAATTTTGCCCCGCATTTTACACATCTGGTTCCCTGACGGGAGAAGGCTCGCAGGTTACCTATCAGATCTGGCAGGAAATGCGACATAAGTACTCTTTCTGCAACATCTGATGCATCTACTGCACGAATTTTATCCGCAAGTGCCAGCTGAGACTCAACTTTTTCAAGCATGCTCCCGAAAGTCTTATATGCGCTTATTCTGGGACCGGCTGCAATATCGGTTGTATCATGGGTAAACAGGAAATTATCATATTGTTGCGGAGTCCCAAGCCTATTGTTTACTATGTCCATGGCGTCTTCAAAATCTTTGGGATTGGTAAATTCCAATGTTGATTCGTAGAATTCAAGCGGATATCTGGGACAGACATCGATGTTATGCGCCTCTTTATCAACTTCGTTGGGGTCTATACGAGTAGTCAAAACAAGGGGAGCATCCATTTTCCCGCCGCGTTTATCAGGTAGATATTCAGGAGAAAAATTGATAAGCCCATCCATAAGAAGCATCACACAATCTTCATCTCCATCACAATTTCGTCTTTTAGCTGCATGGAAAAACGGATGAGCAAAACCCACTGAAGCCTTTGTAAATCCGACGAGCCTTCCGAGTACACCTGCCGATGTATGAGGTGCAAGACCCATCAACAGTACTCCTACTATATCATCAATCGATTCTGCGTTGTAATATGGTTCAAGTCCGTAATATTTTACAAGCAAATCATCTATATACTGAGTGGTGTTCAAAAGGTAATCTGCAGCATCATAGGGTACAACAAGGTCCTGTGCTTTTAAGCATACAATCTGGTCATCTTCAGTAAACGGGTTCCCATGTATATCTTCAGTATATCCCAGTTCGTACAATTTGGATGCTGTAACTCCGAGTTCATCCGGGCGGATATGGGTCAAGGGAATATCTGACATATCATAACGCACAGTTGCATCTTTGAAAGTATAGAGTTTATATTTGGTTCTCAAAACACCTTTCTCAATCGGTTCAGGAGTCATATTCTTGGACATGAGTCTTTTAACACCCTTGAATGATTCAATATTATCACGTTCCCCGAGATTATCAAAGGCTTTCTGATATATAGTTTTAAAATCGAGGTTTTTTGTTTTTGCAGAGCTTGCCTTTGCACCGCATTTCGGACAGGTACCGTTATTTGACTTTATACCACACCAGGGACACGACATTTTGGGAACTGTGAATTCCCCGCAGTCGCATCTACATTCATAGGTTTCCGTGCCGCATGACGGACATTCCCTTGTTCCGATTTCAACCTTTATTTCCCCTACCTTACTGTTCATTGTAGCTTTATAATTGCTGGCATCATTAAGTTTACGTGTATTTCCAGCAGCCTCACCGATAGGAAACAATACATTTGGTACAGGTGACATCTTCCTCCGGTTGGATTTTTCAGGACGTCCCATTCTTGCACCTATCCGCGTGAGGGAACGAGCTCTTACAACCAGTCCACTTACATGGTTTACAATGTCCAACGCATCCTCATCTTCCAGGCTGACCCTTTCCCACTTCAAATTCAACTGAGAATCCAGCCCCAAACAACGGATAAATAATAGTGGTTCTTGTATCTGAATCGTGTTATCTTTGATCTTATGGAACAAAAGCAACTTTTCAAGGATTAATTTAATGCTGTTAGCATTTTTATCATTATAGGGAAGTTCCAAAACAGAATTATCATCAGCTATTTTTCCATAATCTGATACAAACCTGGCAAGTTTTTCAAATTCCTGTGGTGTAATATCATGCCAGAGATAGGTAAATACTGGATGCAAAGGGATATTGTGTTGTTCGCATATTTCCAGAACATCTTCCTGTGAAGGGTTTTCAAGTTGTTCATCGGTTCTTGTATCAGAAACCGTATTCCTGTACTCCTGTATCCACCATTCAAAGCAATAAGGAGAAGGTACAAGCGGATGATTATTTTCCAGAAAATCCCCATAGTTAATCAACATTTCACCGATGTCTATGATATGTTCTACCTGCGGATACAATTCATATGCATCGTTCACATCATCGATTCTGAGAACATCTCCGGATGTTAATCGCACAGTTGGCCCTTCAATACAATCAACAGGAGCCATTCCCATAGCCTTCCCAGGTATTTCTACTTTGAGCTGAGTTCCTGCAACTATGAATTTGTCCATAATCACCATACTTGCGGGATTTATCCCTGCAGCAGCAAATGATGTGTTCCGTGACCTTCCATATCTTAAACGAAACCCTCCGGGGCGAGATGGATGTGAAAAAACCGGTCTCCCTGCTATAAGGTCTCGGAGATATTTGTCCTTGGGTTTTGGTTTCTTTTTATTTTCACTGCTTTCTTCACTACTGACCTCAGCACCTTTATTTTCACTTTTCTCACCGGAAATCAGTGTATCAAGCCATTCCCAGCCATCGATATTGTACTTTTTCACATACTTTTGTATCTTAGGAGCTTTAAGTGCAATACCTTCTGCAAGTACAAGACCTACACCGCCGCGAATCCGATTGGTTCCTACTCTATCAAGGTCCCTGTAACCTTCTACCTCCTCCTCTTCGGTTGGTTCTCCATCAAGGCTAATGGGACAGTTTTCCACAATCAAACGTATTTCATCTTCAGAAGGCATATATTGTAACCCTGCTACCCGACGATAGAGTGTTATCTCTTCAACATACCTCTCGACTTCTTCTTTTCGGGGTTTATACCGGTCGATATTCAAACCCCTGCGCACATAATCTCCTACAAGAACAGAAAGTGCCTGTGCAGTACCACCTGCACTTCTGATTGGACCTGCATAAAAGATGCTTATATATTCTGTCCCGTCATCATTTTTTGCAAGGTTGACACTATCAATTCCCTCGATGGGTGCAGCAACCACACCTTCTGTAAGCATGGCAACTGCTACACGTATTGCAGCTTCAACTGAATCCTTTTTTGTTTCAAATTTACCCACATGACCTTCTGCCACTTCTTTACCCAATGACAATGCAGCTTCTTCCCTTGATTTTGATTTTTCTAGTTCACGTATACGTTCTGCTACACCGGGCACACCTATCAGATTTTCAACTCTGTCTGCAAGGTCTTTGGCAACCGGTATTTCAACATGAGGACTGGGGTCTTTACCATGTGAGCGTGCTTTATTTGCTATTTCTATTTCACGATTAAGCTTTTCTTCAAGCTTGTTGAGGTACTCCATCATCGATTCGCTTGCTACAAATTCTGTCATGTTGAACCTTTGCCTAAGACAATATGATTTTTAATCGATACCTGCAATCACTATATATCATTGTTTCTTTGCTACTACAGCAATCCAGTTATTTTCAGGTTTAGTGTATATTTTGATGGATAGAAAACCTGACTTTAGGAGAATATCTTCATGTTCTTCTGGGGTATGATAGTGCATATCCAGCGCATTGACATATTCCATATTACGCTCATCAAAATCTTCATGTTTGTAAACTTCATTTACTATAAGAAGTGTACCATCTGGTTTCAGGACACGATGGATTTCCTTTAAATCTCCTATCAAATCAGGCCAGAAATAGTATGTTTCAAACGCTGTTACAAGGTCAAATGTATTTTCAGGATATGGTATAGAGGATACTGTTCCATACACTATTTCAATACGGTTATCATTTATAAATTCCTTATTCAAATCCCTTGCCATACTAACCATTTCTTCAGAATAATCAATACCATAAACCTTGCCTTCGGGACATAATTCAGCCAGAATTTGTACAGCTCGCCCTCCCCCACAACCCACATCAAGGACAAGTGAATCAGAAGCAACTGATATATGTCCAATTCCCCAATTCCAGAGGTCAAAATGGTGTTCATTCATATCCTGAGCTACTTTTCTTCCCTACAAACCTTCGGGTTTTTTGCAATGTTTTAATCTATTCATATCTGTCATCCAGAAATCACCCTGTAATCAGATTAAAGAATCAGGTTTATTACAAATTCATGTATAAATGATTACATATCATGTTAGTATAAAAATCAAATGAATCAAATGAAAAAAATTTGCTGATTTGATATAATGAGGCATTTATCTAAAAATAAATGCCTCATCTCTGGATGAACCCCCACTCTTCAACCTGGTTTTACATTGATTGAGCCTTTCAATCAACATTTTATTACGCTCCATATTAATATATATAATAAACGGCAAAATGCAATCGAAAGTTTTGATTTTTATAACTGCGTTGAAATGTTTAACAGCGTTTGTTATATACTCATCAAACATATTATAATTCCATGTTTTTCCCATATTATTCAAGTAATTTAAAAATTTTTAACTGTCAATACCTTTTTAATTACTTATTTATCATCGTAGCAAACGTTAAAAATATGAGCAATTATACTGTTTTTTAAGGAAAATTTCAGGATATGGAAACATAAGTCTTAATTAACCAATAACTTCCAGATTAATAGGGGGTTAATGTATGAAAATAGGATGCAGTACTGAAGATGTAACAAAAATATCTCCGAATAAACTGAAGCAAATACTTGATAGTGATAGAGAAGGGGATTTTGTTGTAGTGGATGTGAGGCAACCCGAAGAATATGAACAAGGCCATCTTCCGGGTGCAAAATTGATACCACTTGATGAATTAGATGCAAGATACGATGAGCTTGATAAAACCAAAAATATTATCACCTATTGCCGTGCCGGTCGCAGGAGTCTGGGAGCTGCTACACATCTATGTGGGCTTGGTTTTAAAAATGTCTATACAATGGATGGTGGATTCCTTGAATGGAACTATAAAACACTTTCAGGGTTTCCTGAAGAAAAACCGGAATTTATTGCCGGTAACGAAGAGATAGATGATATACTTCTTACTGCTATTAAACTGGAAAAAGGTTCTCAGGATTTTTATTTAAAATCCATGAACAGTGGTGAGGTATCCAGCGATACAAAAGAAACATTGGACAGACTTGCCAGGATTGAAGAAAAACATATAGACAAACTATACAGGCGTTACGCTAATATTACCGATGAAGAGATTCCACCACTGGAAGTACTAAAAAAGGAACTGGATTTTGAATACATGGAGGGTGGTATAAAAATTAGTAAAGAGCTGTTAAAAAATGAGGAGATATTTAAAGATGAAATTGATGTTCTGGAAACCGCCATAGAGAAGGAATACCTATCATTTGATTTTTACAAACGTATGGCAGAGGTCATGAGCAATAAAGATACCAGAAAACTGCTCCATGAACTTGCAAATGAAGAAAAGAACCATATCAATTACCTCATAAATAGCCTTAAACAGATAATATAATCACATTAATACGGGGAGTGTAAATTTTTTTCAAAAAAATAAAATCAGAAGGGTTGGCACATCTTTCCTATTTCATAGGGTCAGAAGATGAAGCGATTGTTATAGACCCTAGAAGGGATTGCCAGTTATATGTAGACCTTGCATTTGAGATGGGTCTGAAAATTAAGTATATTTTTGAAACCCACCGGAACGAAGATTATGTAATCGGTTCTCTGGAACTTGCAAATCTAACAGGTGCAGAAATCTACCACGGTAAGTATCTGGATTTCAAATATGGAAACAATGTCAAAGATGGAGACGTTTTTTATTTTGGGTCATTGAAATTAACCGCAATACACACACCCGGGCATACCGATGAAAGTATGTCATATCTGTTATCTGAGCTTGAGACTGGTGATGAAGGCATAATGGTTTTTACAGGAGATACTTTGTTCATTGGTGACACTGGAAGAACCGACCTTTATGGTCCTGATGATGCATCCCGTTTGGCAGGTAATATGTATGACAGTATTTTCAACAAATTACTCCCTATAGGTGACCACGTGATTCTTTGTCCTGCTCACGGGGCTGGGTCTATCTGTGGCGGTTCTATCAGCGAACGGGAACAAAGCACACTTGGAATAGAAAGACGCAAAAACCCTTCCTTACAGGTAGAAAATAAAGATGAGTTTGTGGATTTAAAAAATTCAGAGCACCATTATATCCCTCATTACTTTAAGAAAATGGAAGAGTACAATCTCAAAGGTGCTCCTTTAATGGAACCAACATATCCTCTGTCGCTATCAACCCAGGAATTTAAACAGCATATCAATGATGGTGCTGTCATACTGGATACCAGAGAACCTGTCTCTTTTGCTGGTGCCCACATAAAAGGTTCGTATAATATCTGGATAGAGGGAATACCTGCTTTTGCAGGATGGGTGTTATCCTATCAGAAACCGATTTTACTGACCATGGAAGAGAAAGAGCATCTTGAAACTGTTACGCGCTACCTTCTTAGATTGGGATTTGACAACATAAAAGGCTATTTAAAAGAAGGGATAGAATCCTGGTACAATGAAGGATTGAAAATTGAAAAATCATGGCTAATGGATGTTCACAGACTAAATGACGAGATTAAGAACAACAAATTGACTGTACTTGATGTTAGGCGTAATGATGAGTGGGAAAAAGGTCATATTGAGAATGCTGTACACATATATGTAGGTGAACTTGAAAACCGCATCAATGAATTACCTACCAACAAACCTATTGCTGTAGTATGCAATGTAGGACGCCGAGCAAGCCTGGCGGTAAGTATACTTAAAAGGAATGGATTTGATGAAGTCTACAATGTGCTAGGCAGTATGACAGCATGGGAAAATGCAAATTACAAAATGTTAAAATAAAAAATTAATATTTGTACATCATTTTCTGGACTGTCTTCTTGCCATAAAGGTTGTACCTGCGGTGTACAAAAATATTATAAACCCAAGCCATATAAAATGTTCAGCTACGCTTTTGTAACCCAGCAACATAAGGATTAATCCGATACTGAGAACTCCTATATTAACCATATTTATTTTCTTGTTCCTTCTAATTATTTCTGCACCTTTTTGTTTTTTAACCATTTGCTCCTTTTTTTCAGGTTTCAATATTCTCACCTTTTTCCAGAATTATTATCTCGTTAGCTGCTTTCTGCAATCTGTTAATAACTGCGGACCCTACACCATCATATTCTATTGACCCATCCACAATAATTATGTCCAAATCAGAATCATCCAGTGTTCTCAGTCCTCTGAACACATTGCTTGCAATCTTTTTGATATCATCTCTATTTCCAAGCAGGAAAGTATCTAAACCTTTTTCAGTTATGTAATCAGCAGTATCATTGGTTGCCAGTAATCCTACTTTCAAACCTTTCTTACGATAATCAGATATAATTTGATTGATTGTATCTGAAATCCCGTTAAATCCTTCCACAAGCACGACCTTTGCAGACGGTGAATAATGAATATACTTCATACCAGGTGATTTTACTTTTTTACCTACCATTTTTTCCTTGCTGTAGCCAATTTCTAATTCAGGCATATATATTTTCAAATCTTCAATACCTACACCACCTGGGCGGAGGATTAGTGGTTTTTCAGATGTCATATCCACAACAGTGGATTCGATTCCTATATCCACAGGCCCTCCATCAACAACTGCATCGATTTTATCATAGAGGTCGGAGATAACATGGTCTGCTGTTGTGGGACTTGGTTTCCCGGAAATATTGGCACTTGGTGCAGCGATAGGAATACCTGCCTCTTTTATCAACTCAAGTGCTATTCTATTACCCGGCATACGTATTGCTACTGTATCCAATCCACCTGTTGTTACATCAGGTACTATTTTCTTTCGTTTCAGGATTAATGTAAGTGGACCCGGCCAGAAGGCATCCATCAATACAAAAGCATCATCAGGTATGTTTTCTGAAAGTTCCATTACCTGTTCTTTTGATGCTATATGAACAATTAAAGGATTATCTGGGGGTCTTCCTTTTGCCCTAAATATTTTATACACAGAATCAGGTTCCAGGGCATTAGCTCCAAGACCATAGACTGTTTCGGTTGGGAATGCAACCGTCCTTCCATTTTTGAGGATTTCAGCAGCTTTGCGTATGGATTCATTGAAGTTACTGCTGTTTATCCTGAGAATCTCTGTTTTTTTGACCATATGATTTATAGAACATATATTATACAATTATTTAAACTATTTATAACTCCACTTATCAAGAGCAGATTTCAGTTCTTTATGGTTGCCGGCATATTCATCCAATGGAACACCCTTAAGAGCTGCATCAACCGACTGGCGGCATGCTGTTGCTCCTGCTTCAGTACCCATTGGATGAGCGTGTATCCCTGCCCCAAACTGCATGATAACATCTTTACCAAACATATCATACAAATCAGGAATCATTCCTGGTTCAAGACCTCCTGATGCTACTGGCATCATGGGTTTTATATTACTCCACTCCTGTTCAAGTATATTAAATTCATCGTTTTCAGGCACGTGATTAAGTACGCATTCATCCTTGAGGGAAAGTACTTCATTTACATCCCCGTGCATCTTGCCAACCACTGTACCTATATGCAATTGATCATGACCGATAAGGCGGGTGAGTTTTGCAAGTGTTCCCATGTTTACCCCATGTCTGGGATTTCTTGTCATTACTGAATGCATGCATCTATGGGCATGAATGGCAAGATCCATATCTTCGGTTGCTTCACGAAGGGTTTGGAGAGCACTCCATCCGGCTGTAATTATATCAATCATTACATATTTGCCACCCAAATCATTGATAACTTCTGCCCTTCGAAGCATTTCTTCACAGGTAGGAGCCGTTATATTGCACAGGTACATTTTACGTTCCCCTGTTTCCTTTTCCGCCTTTACTTCCGCATCCAGTGTAAGTTGTGCTCTCTTATCAAAAGCATTGAATTTTTGGTTTGTAAGGTTTTCATCATCTTTTACAACATCACATCCACCCACAAATGATTTGTAGGCAACTCCAGCATGTTGTTCAGAAGACAGACCTACTTTGGGTTTTACAATAGTACCAACCAGTGGTCTGTCATAGACTCTGAAGAGGTCACGTACACCATCAAGCCCGAATTTTGGACCCCTGAAACTATTGAGTACATCTTCCGGAAAAGCAATATCCTCAAGGCGAAGGTTTTTCACAAGCTTCATACTCATTATGTTGCCAGCTATAGCACTGAGTATTTGGGGCACGGAATCTATTTCAAATAGGTCCTGTTTGTATGCAACTTTCACTGTTCCACGTTCTTTATCAATAGAAAAAACATGGGGTTTTAATTCTTGAGCCCTTTCAGGACTTAATGTGGAGATATCACTCCATGTATCTATTGAACTTTCACCTGCCATATGGTTGCATGCTTTTTCAAAGCTCACACCATCTGTCGGTTCTATATAATATTCACATACCAGTTCATCGGGTCCTGGTTCGTATTCTGTATCAATATAATCTTCCCGCATAATACTCAACCATTGATAATTTAATATCTTAGATTATTAAATAAGTTGTTACTCTGAATTAACAGTGGTATATAAGACTTTAAAATTCAAAAATATATGCCTGCATAAGCTTTTAAAATCGGTGAAATGATAAAAAAGTATAAACTATCCAGATATACATCAGACAATTCCCATTGCAGTGACGACCGTGTAAAGTATCATCAAAACAAATATCAGAACAGCACCATAAAGCGCAATTTCCAGAATATTTCCTATATAATTAGTAGCCTTATCCAACATAGAATAAAAATTTAAAATTAAGTCAATATAAATGTTTCGATATTAAAATACAAATTTAAAATAACCCATTAATATTAAAGCTATTTTTTATTGTTTGTTTTTGAAAAAAACATTCCCTGAATTTTGCAAATGGAATAGGTTTTCCATGCCCCGGGTAAATGACTTTACAACCAGTGGATAAAAGTTTTTCCCAGCTTTCAATTAATGCTTTTTCATCATCAGCAAATGGTGGATAAAAGCAATTTGTAAATACATTAAAAAGTGTATCCCCCACAATTGCATAATCATCATTTACAATGACACTTATTGAACCCCGGGTATGTCCCGGTGTTGTAAGAATTTTAATCCCTGGAAAAATTACAAGTTCACAATCACCATCAATAATAAAATCCGGATTCACAGGATCATATCTTGTTTTGCTGGATGAAAAACGATTTGCAATATATGAAATAGTATTTGAAAATACCGTGGTACCTCTGGGAACCGGCATATACCCCTAATTCAAAAATTTTAACTCATCTATGTGGGCAAAAATTTTGGCACCACTCCTCTTTTTTATTTCAGCCAGATTGCCCGCATGGTCGTAATGTGAGTGTGTCACAATAATATAATCAAGCTCTAAAAATTCAAATCTGTTAGAAGATAGAGTGTACTCCATATTATGAAGATGTCCCTGGATACCGGTATCAACAAGTAATTTCAGATTATTACCGATGACCAGATAAGCGTTTGAATTCCCCATCCTGAAAGGTACTATTTTATAAGTCATGTATTATCAACAGGGTTTTATTATTTACAATTTAAAGGTCAGTTTTCAGACCGTGATTTTTTACTAAACCTTGTTTTTATCTGCTGTTCCAGCATATGGGCGAGTGGATGATATTCCTGGACAGTATTACAATAAGGGCATTGAGTAGACTTAACGGATTGAAGTGGTAAATATTCCACAGGAATTTCAAATGAACAATTGATACATAAAACTGTAATCGATGAATCAGACATACCAAATTTCTCTCCAAAAAAGGATAATATTTTTGTAGGTAACTTGATTATGGTATCCCTGTATCTGGTTACAATCAAATATACAATCAATGCCAGTGCAATACCTGCTACCATATCTGTTATCCAGTGTATTCCAAGATAAAGTATAGTAAACAATATGGAGGTAGTGACCACAATGGAAAATAATTTATAACGCAAAAAATTTGTTCTAAAGGTCGCGATCATCATTGCCATCATGGACATCGCTGTATGTAAACTGGGCAAACAATTATTAAGACCCGGGTCACTCATTTCAATACCATGTACAATAATCGGGCTCAGGTTATATAACAATGGTTCAACACTTTGAAGTGTATGTCCTGTTACTTTTACCGGGAAAAATACAAAAACAGGATAGGCTATTATATATATAAGTACAAATGCAATAATATATTCTTCAAGGGCTTTGAATTTACGGGTATAGACAAGTATAAAAAATGTGAACACCAGTAAAAAAGGAAATCCCAGTAAATATATGACACTACTAATGTATGTCAGTGATGGTGTAGCAATATTTTGGAAATAACTAACTATATTACCCTCAATCATTATTAGATATGTGGCATAGTTTACATAAGAGCTTATACCTAGTAAATCTGTAATTGCAGCCTGCATATCAACCAAAAAATATACAAGAGTTACAGGAAGCATATAAATAGCAGAGCCAATGATAAGCTCGTTAATTCTATATTTTCCATGTGAACCCCTGAAACCATCCGGAATAAATACATAATAACCTACCAGTACCAACAGAGATAATAGTGGTATCATTGCTAAACTCAATATATATTGAGACGGTATCATATCTGCAACCTCCGGAGAAAAACAATCAATGAGCTATCAAGGAATAAATAGTGAATAAATTAAATATATATATATATTTCGACCATCCATATTATTTATTCAGGATACAGGATATGTAATTATTTCTTATAAGTTTCACAATACTCATCAATTATCGTATCATCACATAGGCCTACACCGTGTCTGTGAGCTGCACGACCTATCATATGAGCAGCAACTGGTGCTGTTAACAGCAGAAACAATCCTATGGTTATTGCTTTAAGTCCCATAGCATTGAATCCTACCCTTAGTAATAGGCTTAACATAACACCAAATGCACCAAGTGTTCCAATTTTTGTAGTGGTGTGTAGCCGATTATATACATCTGGTAAACGAATCAAGCCTAATGTACCAAGGAATACAAAAAACAAACCAATGATAAGTATAGCATTACTTAGAATTTCAAGAATAAAACCAAATTCTGTCAAAATACCACTCCTTCATCAAGATATTTGGATATCGTTATAGTTCCTATAAATGTAATTATTGATAATACAAGTGCTACGTCCATAAAAAACACCGAACCCTGTATGAAAGAATAAACACCAAGTGTTGCCACTATAGATAGTGTCATTGCATCAAGTGCTACTACTCTGTCGGGAATTGTAGGTCCTTTTACAACCCTGTATACACAGGGTATCATCGAAAATATCAGAAATGTAAGTACAAAATCAAACAATATCGTAGTTATTCTAATGCCTCCAGTATGTATTTTTCCATATTGGCAATTGATGCACGTATCCTTTCACGGTCATCTATATCGATCGCATGTACATACAAAACAGACCTATCATCCGCCACGTCTATGGAAAGTGTCCCAGGTGTAAGTGTAATTGTGTTTGCAATTGCAGTGATTCCTACATCTGTTTTTGCACGTATCGGTACTTCAATGATACCGGGATTGATGTTAATTCGTGGCTGCAGTACTATCTTTGCCACCAGAATATTAGCTTTTATTATTTCTTTAATAAGCATTGCCAGGTATTTTAATTGTTTTGGAATCCGCCTTAGCTTATCTCTTATACTTATATCAGACTCAAAATTGTAAAGCGATTTGAACGGTTTGATTACAATAGGGCTTAGAATCAATCCGAAAATAAAATTAACAACACTTACATCCCCATTAACAAAACACCACAAAATTGCAAGTGGTATAGAATAGATAATATATTGTTTCATCGCACATCCCTCGTTAGTACTGCATTAATATAATCTTGGGGGTCAAGTACCTGAGATGCCGTTGATTGTGCAAATGATAAAAGTGGTTCTGCATACAGCCCAAAAACAATTACCACTAGCGATAAAATAACTATAGGTACTGACATCTCCCAGGATATTCCATGTGAATGATACTCATCATATTTTTCATTTCGTACTTCTCCCCAGAACATCCTCTGCCATGCTTTAATCATATAAAACACTGTAAAAATTGCAAATATTAGAGCTATAATTATCGGGATATAGTATCCCCCTGTGATACCCGAATCAAAAAGCACAAATTTGGCAATAAATCCACCCATGGGAGGGATACCTGCAATAGACATTGCTCCTATCAGAAACATTCCACTTAAAAACGGTGCGTTGTTCACCATACCACCCATCTTCCTCATATCTCTTGTACCTGCTTCATGGATGATGCTCCCAGAGGTCATAAACAACATCGATTTTGCAACGGCATGGTTTGCAAGATACACAAGGGATGCTGCTATTGTAGTTACAGTACCCATACCGATTCCAAGGAATACATAACCAATTTGACTGACACTGGAATAAGCCAATAGGCGCTTGATGTCATCCTGACCAACTGCTGATATCGAGCCTATGATAATTGTAGCAAGTGCCAGGAAAATGATTATCGGCTGGAATATATACAGTGTCCCATTAAATATCAGGAAAAATATACGGATTACTCCATAGGCACCCACTTTTATAAGCACACCACTAAGCATTGCACTGATAGGTGATGGTGCTGATGGGTGTACATCCGGTAGCCAGTAATGGAGTGGGAAAATTGCTGCTTTATTACCAAATACAACAATAAAAAGCAATGCTGCAGGAAACACATGCCAGGGTAAATTCCCAGCCTCGTTCATGAAATTTATTTTTGCAGCCATATCAGCCATATTCAAAGTTCCCACTGTTGCATAAAGTGAAGCTATCGCAATTAACATGATAAAAGAACTAACCATGTTCAATACCAGGTATTTGAAAGTTGCTTCCATTTTATGGTCACTTTTAGTAAAACCTCCCTTACCGTATGCCACTACAAGGCCACAGGAAGATAAAAGCAAAATTTCAAAGAATACAAAAAGGTTGAATAGGTCACCTGTAAGGAATGTTCCATTAAGACCTGCTATAAGTAAATTGAAAAGTGAATGATAGGTTGAACTCAATGACTTATCTTCCATGTAGTCCATTGAATACAGCAAAGCTAGGAATGATATACCACTGCTTAAAAGCACCATACCGGCGCTGAGTAAATCGGCTACTAGTACAATACCATATTTGCCCCATTCACCTATATCATACACAATGATGCCATTGTTCCATACATTAATTATGAGTAAAACACTAAAAACAAACAATCCAAAAGATACCGCCAGATTAATTATTTTTTGGACCGTGGGCACTGATCGCAAAAACATCATAAGTGCTGACAGCAGGATAGGTACTGCAACCATTAAAATAGGTAGATGGTCAGTCATTCCAGCTATATTCATCCCCATAACCTCTTGAGTTCAGTTATATCTGTGGTACCATATTCTTCATAGATTCGATAAGCTAGTATCAATATGAATGCTGTAATTGAAAATCCAATAACTATTGCCGTGAGGACAAGCGCTTGTACAAGTGGGTCTACATAAACGACTTCATTTGCACTTGTCACAACAGGTGCCAGTATATCATTATCCAACACATCCTTGAATAATATTGATGAGCTTGTAGATTCATGTCCATCTATTATAGGCGCTTTTTCACCGTTGAATAATCCTGTAGATACAATAAGAACATTAACCGCGTGAGATATAATACTTAAACCTATTATAACTTTTACAACATCTCTCCTTAAAATCAGGAAAGTCCCCAGTCCAAAGAGTATGGCAATAGTTAATGAAAGGACTGCATTATTCATTTATCATCACCTACTTTTTTAAAGATAAACAATAAAGAACCGATTACAACAAAATAGACACCTATATCAAATAATGTAGATGAGACAAGTTCAAGCTCACCAATAACAGGTAAATGTACAAATTTTATAGAGCTTCGGAAAAAATTATATCCAAATATAATAGCTCCAAATGCTGTTGATACTGAAAGCAATAAACCAAAACCAAACCATTTTCCCCAGTCAGGATTTAAAACGGATTTTATAGATTCGAGCCCAAATACAACATAAAGCAGTGATAAAGAAGCTGCAAACATAACTCCTCCAATAAACCCTCCACCTGGACTGTTATGTCCTGCAATCAAAAGAGAGATTGAAAATAATATAATTAAAGGTACGCTGATTTTTGATATAGTTTTGGTAATCAATGTAGTCATTATTTCTCACTCCTGCTGTGAACCAGATTATAAACACCAAGCGCTGCCAGGCATAATACTGCGATTTCACCAAGTGTATCATATCCTCTAAAATCGACCAGTATCACATTAACAAGATTGTGTCCACCTGTAAGAGGTACACTTTTTTCGATAAAATAATATGAAAGAGGTTCAAAAGGTGACACTATCCCCTGTGTAGCGTTAATCAATACAATAAAAACCCCTGCTGATACTAAACCAGATATAAATATATCTCTTGTCAAAGTACCCTTAGGGATTTTTTCCCTGAATGTCTGAGGGATCCGTACTATTACAAGCAGGAAAATAATAGTAGTTAATGTTTCCACAAGTATCTGGGTTAATGCCAGGTCAGGAGCCTTTAAATAGATAAACAGGAGACTTACCATATATCCAAGCGAAGATAGTGCAATAATTGCAGGAAGGTATTTTGGAAGAACTGTCGCTGCAACTGCTGCTACAACCATCAACAACATGAGCAGCGCTTCATAGGATGGTACATTAAAACTCAAGGTTTGAGGTATCAGGTTACCTGAAAGAATTATTAAAGGCAGAGCTATTAAAACTATCACTAAAATCAGGAGTGCATTGATATAGGTTTTGATAGGACCGGGTTGTAAAATTGATGATATACGGTGTGCATTGGTCCGTGCATTGTTTACTATTGAATCATAATAATAATTGACACTTATCTTGGGATATGATGCATTGAATTTATCCTGCCACTGTGCAAGAGAATCATACTTTGTGTAGGTGAGCAAACCAAGTATGAATGTAACTATTGTCATCATAAATGCAGGAGTGAATCCATGCCAGTGGGTTACATGCAGATGCACTGTTTCAAGAAGTATACCGGATGTTGTCGGCTCTATAACACTATGTACAGGTATAGATGGAACCAATCCGAAAAGTACTATAAGACCCGCAAGTAAACCCGCAGGTATTAACATCACATAAGGCGCTTCATGTATATGGTGTGGCAAAAATTCATCCTTGCGTTTTCCAAGGAATATACCATCTATCAATTTTATAGAATAGGCAAATGTTAACACCCCACCGATAACTGCAATCCCGGGAACCAGTAAACTAAACGGGAAACCAAGAGCAGCACCCATTTCTACAGATGATTCATAAAACATTTCTTTACTCAGAAATCCGTTCAATGGTGGGATGCCCGCCATTGCAAGTGCCCCTATAAAGGCTACAATAAAAGTTAGAGGCATTTCATGTCGCAAACCACCCAGTTTCCGGATATCCCTTGTCGCAGCTTCGTGTGCAACGATACCAGCCACAAGGAACAGGCATGCTTTAAATGTTGCATGGTTTAAAAGATGGAAGGTTGCTGCTGCAACACCTATACCTGGTTCGTGATATGTCGTATATCCATACATGGTTACAAG
The DNA here is from genome assembly GCF_046546175.1 of Methanohalobium sp. Classification (NCBI taxonomy): domain Archaea; kingdom Methanobacteriati; phylum Methanobacteriota; class Methanomicrobia; order Methanosarcinales; family Methanosarcinaceae; genus Methanohalobium; species Methanohalobium sp. The sequence goes on from NZ_JBKGYF010000008.1 coordinate 36,797, forward strand.
GTAAGCGAGCTGGCTAATGGTAGAAAACGCAAGTATTCCTTTTATATCGTTCTGCCGGAAAGCCAGGAACCCAGCAAGCACCATGGTCACCATACCTGTTCCCGAGACCAGTAAAAACCATGCTTCAGTTCCTGAAAATATTGGATGTATACGGGCTATGAGGAATACTCCTGCTTTGACCATTGTAGCAGAATGTAAAAATGCACTTACAGGTGTTGGTGCTTCCATTGCGTTTGGCAACCATATATAAAAGGGGCCCTGAGCAGATTTGGCAGCGGCACCTATGAATATAAAGACCAGTGTAACAAGAAATAAATCATGACTTTTTATACGTTCTATCGTAGAAGGGTCATTAAGAATAGTTGGTATGTCGAAAGTACCGGTGATGGAATGGAGCACTAAAAAACCTATAAACATCACCAGTCCACCGGCTGCAGTGATAATCAGTGATTTTGTTGCACCATATATCGACAGTGGTCTGTGTCTCCAGAAACCAATCAACATGAATGATGTAATGCTTGTGAGCTCCCAGAATATGAAAAGCTGAATGGTATTGGCTGAAAAAACCATACCACTCATAGAACCCATGAAAAGCAGAAGATATTGATAGTACCTTGATAGGTCTTCTTTATGGGACATGTATCCATTAGAATATGACATTATGATTATGCCAATTCCTGATGCTATCAATCCTATTAAAAGACTTAAACCGTCTGCATAAATACTGAATTCAACACCTACAGATGGTATCCAAGAAACGGCGTCTGTTACAATCTCACCATGGATAATAGCAGGTGCTACCGATACAATCAGCAAAAAACTTACAACTGCAATTGCTGATGCGAACCATCCTATCCTATGTTTCAGGATTTTTTGTGCTACCGGAACCAATGCTGCGGATATAAAAGGTAAAAAGACTGCCAGCGCAATTGCCGTAAATGGATTCATGCACATCCTGATACGTTTTCAAATATATAACTGTTTTTAATTAAGAATTGATATACAGATAAACATAGGAATTGAGCTGTGAAAAAATTAGGTTAAATAGAAATTAATTACAATGATAGGCTCTGTAGAAATCCTATTCTGATAAAACTCTTTAATTCTGAAATGTTTT
>NZ_JBKGYF010000009.1:0-34803 GCF_046546175.1 Methanohalobium sp.
TGTCATCATTTGTTAATATAATTATAAGCAACAAATATTGAGTTATTGACTATAAATTAGCCAATAACATTCATGTCAGTGATTTTTATCGACGGAGTTATGAATCCACCTACACTGCGCAAATCATCTCCAGCTCCTGTGATATTTTTCAACATGTCAAAAACATTGCATGAAATCATAAGTGATTTGATGGGCTTATCGATTTCTCCGTTTTTGATTGTAAATGCATTTCTGGCTTCAACCGAGAAATCACCTGATATCGAGTTAGCAGTATGTGCTCCTATTACGGTGTTGATGTATACACCGTCATCGGTGTCAGAAATTATATCACTCTGTGGGTAATTGATGATGAAATTTCTGAGCCCTATACCTGGCGTATTTGTATAGGATTGCCTAGTAGCATTACCTGTACTTTCAACGTTATCCTTGCCAGCACGGTAACTGTCGTACAGATATGATTTAAAAACACCTCTGTCAATCACAGTGGTTTGTTGGGATGGCATTCCCTCATCATCGGTCAGAGCAGTCTCGATACCACCATCAAAGGTTCCATCATCGATAATAGAAAGTTCGGGTGTGGCGATATCATCACCCATATGTCCTTTCAAACTGGAACGCCCTTTTTGTACATTGTCAGCATTAATAGCTGATGCAAAAGTATTTTCCAGGACATCTGCAAATGCGAATGGGTGGAGGATTATATCTGTTTTTTGCGGTTCAATCGAAATACCTTTTTGAGATTGTTGTGCAAGACTTGCTGCGTTAATCCCGATTTCATAAAAATTAATATCAAGATTGCGTGATATCTTAAAATCATATGCAGTGGCTTTATCTTCAGATGTGGTAATAACATCAATAAAACCTGTGACCCCTGTTCCCTCTTCTTCGGTCTCGATACCATTGGTGTTCATTATCAATCTGTTATCATGGAAACGGGAAAAAGAGCCGGATGTTGCCATAACATCAGGTACCGATGTTACCCCTTCAATCATATGGGTTGTCAGGTCTATACAATCCTCAAGTTCCATCTGCACCAGCTTTTTATCAAAAGTACCGCTGATAGTAGGGTACTGACTATTTGATGGCAGTGATTTCCATACAGGGTCTTTTTCCCGTACTCTGGCAGATGATATCGCGATTTTAACCGTGTCTTCAAGTCGGTCATACATGTTTGTACTTGCAAATCCAACGGCACCGTTTATTATGGCACGGATGCCAATTCCTTTGGTGTAATTTTCATTCGAGCTGTCCACAACGTTTTTACGGATGTCTGCTGATGTAGAATGATTATCCAGAACGTACACTTCAGCTTCTTCGGCACCCTGCTTTTCAGCGAGTTTAATGGCTTTTCTGGCCATGTCATACATTTGGTTGTTTATGGTTAGGCTCCTCCTACCAGTGCGTTTGAAACTAATATATGTGGAGAACCATCACTTACCGGTGTTAATTGTCCTTTTTTTCCACACCTTCCAGAATTCATTTCTAAGTCATTCCCAACCATTCTAACATTGTTGAGTATTTCTAATGTATTCCCGGAAAGTGATACATCTTTAAGTAGTGATGTTATTTCCCCGTTTTCAATAAGGTATCCCTTTTCAGCGTTAAACTGGAATATCCCTTCTCCTGGATTTACCTGTCCACCACGGGATCCAACAAGGTATACTCCATTGCTTATTTCTTCTACCATTTCTTCAAATTTAGATTCACCGTTATCGATGTAGGTATTGCTCATCCTGACAACAGGTGTTGAATATCCCTGTGATCTGCTGTTACCAGGTTTACCCCCAAGCTTTGCAGCAGTTTCTCTTGAGTGAAGATAGGAATTTAATATTCCGTCTTTTATAATATCTTTTTTAGATGATTGGACACCTTCAGCATCAAAGGGATAATAACCGTATTTATGTAGTGTAGGGTCGTCTATAACATTGACAAGAGGGGATGCAATTTGTTCTCCTATGTGGTTTTCGAGGACAGAATTTCCTTCAAGAACAAGGTCAGCTTCTGAAGCATGACCAACAGCTTCATGGACGAACACACCGGCAAGTTCCGGGTTTAGCAGGACAGGCAGATTACCACCTTTTGGTTTGTTGGCGCTGAGGAGGTCAACAGCAGTTTTACCTGCAGATTCACCCAGAGATAATGCATCATTCTCATCAAATAGTTCAAATCCAGTAACATCGAATCTGCTCTCTCTTCCAACCTGATATTCACCATTTCTGGATGCAACAGCACTGACAGCAAAACCAGTCCTTGTCAGCTCATGCTCGCAATCCAGTCCTTCAGAGTTGGTATACTGTATCTTAATTATCGATTCATTGTATAAAGCAGTGGTATTGTTAACCCCTTCAACATCGGCGCTTTCACCGATATCCTTTAACAGTTCTACCTTTTCCTCGATAGGTACATTCCTGGGGTCCTTTTTGATTTCTGGCGCGTTTTCAACCACCGGTTCCGGAGCAGATTTTAACCCAATTTTTTCTTTTGGGGTTTTGTTATCCATTGTTCTTGCAAGCTTTATTGCGGAATCGATTGATTTATCTAGGTCAAAACTACCATCGACTGATGTAAATCCCCATGATCCACCGCAAAGGGCCCTTATACCGGCACCTTTTGAAAAATCGACTGAAATATCTTCTACTTTACCGTTATCAAGAAAAATTGAAGTGGTAGTTCCCTCTACCACTCTTGCATCATAAAAATCTGCATCACGCATTCTTTGTTCCTGTCTTTGATTTGTTTATATTTTCAATAGATGCTGGAACTACCTCTGGTATATCTAAGCTCCATTTTACGCTGCTTACCTTTTTGAGTCTGTCAACAATGTTTCTCTTTTTGTTCCCTATTAGGCTGTGTTCAATTACCTCGGTAATCGTTGATACAGGAATTATTTCTACCTGGTCTTTGTACCGCTCTTCGATAAGAACATCGTCTTCATTGGCTTTTGGAATTATGATTTTCTGTATGCCTGCTTGGGCAGCTGCTTCTATCTTGTAGGTGACACCACCTACAGGCAATACATCTCCTCTTACCGACAGTGAACCGGTCATAGCAACTGTCTGGTTAACAGGTATCTGTTCTATTGCGGATATTACAGCTGTTGCTACTGATATGGATGCACTGTCACCTTCTACACCTTCATAGGTGCCTACAAACTGGATATGGATGTCCCGATTTGCAATATCTTTTCCTGTAATGTTTTTGATAACTGCGGACACGTTTTGAACTGCTTCCTTGGCAATATCCTTGAGCATGCCGGTAGCAATCACATTTCCTTGCGAATTTGAAAGGGATGGTGTAACTTCTGCAATAATAGGTAGTACTATTCCTGAGTCTCCGCCCATGACAGCAAGTCCATTAACTCTGCCAACCTGTTCACCCTGTTTGGAGAACAGTTGATATTGTTTCTTCTGTTCAAGGTAATTGTCCGCTACCTGCTGTTCAATGGAACGAGCCATCCTCTTTGCAGAGACCACATGTTCATCTGTTGCAAATTCGGAACCTTCAGCTTTTGCGATATCTCCTGCAACTCTTACAAGACCACCAAGGTCCCTGAGTTTCAGGGTAAGATGTCCTTTCCTACCTGCTCTTCTTCTAGCTTCTCGTATAATTTCATCCACAGCGGATTTGTTGAAGTGTGGGATATGACCGTCACGTTTGACTTCTTGGGCTACGAATCTTACGATGTCCTTCCTGTTTTTGAGGGTATCTTCCATGGTGTCGTTCATATAAAGTTCATATCCATATCCCTTCAGTCGTGACCTTAATGCAGGATGCATATTTTCAACAGCATCAAGATTCCCTGCAGCTACCATTATGAAGTCACAGGGTACAGGGTCACTCTTTACCAATGCACCTGAACTGCGTTCAGACTGACCGGTAATGGAATATTCTTTTTCCTGCAGTGCAGTAAGCATATTCTGTTGAGTTTCAATATTTAAGGTATTGATTTCATCGATAAACAGCACACCTTTGTGGGATTTGTGGATATCTCCACTTTCGACCCTGTCATGTGCCGGTGTTTCCATACCACCTGACTGGAAGGGGTCGTGCCTTACGTCTCCAAGGAGTGCACCCGCATGAGTACCTGTTGCATCTATATATGGTGCATGTTCTTTATTATAATTCGAAACAATAAGTTTTGGAACCATGAGGTCATCCTTTGGCATAAACTGACGGGTCAATATTAAAAGCATGATAGCTGCGATGATACCCCATAGTAATTGCCCTACATAGAATGAGTACATCACAATACCAAATACCAGAAGCAACATCAGCATGTTTCGTGATTGGCTTCTTTTACGAGCCTCCAGTTTATGTGCCTGGACAATTTCTCTGCCTTTTCCCGCTGGAACCTCTCTTATTTTCGGGTTATTCGGATCTTCGGTATTGGGATATACTAAAATATCTTTTAATTCTTCTTTTGGAAGAAGTTCTGCCATTGCTTTCGCAAGCAAAGATTTACCAGTACCAGGGTTTCCGATCATCATTATATGTCGTCGCTGTTCTGCAGCTTTTTTTACGACTTCTACAGCATGTTCCTGTCCGATGACCTGGTCTATTAATTGTTCTGGTACTTCAATGGATTCAGTTGTATCAAAATCAGCATCATAAATTTCAGTGTTTTGTTCTGCAGTATTTTCATTCTTGGTATCCATGGTTAACTCACATAATTGATAATGTTAAAATATGATTGACTGATTAACTATATGTCAAGTGCCTTTTTATATCATTTTTCACACAGATAAGTCTGTATAACACTCGTCTTTCAAGTTTATTCAAAAATGAAATTTTTCTTACCTTTTGGTTGAATCAATAAAATTGGTTGATAGGTAATTTATTTATACTATATACTATACATAATCTAAATAAAGTTTTTGGTAACTGGTGTGTATTAATGAAGCATAGTCTCAGTGTAATATTGGAAAGAGATATTAATTTGTAATACATCGGATAATATGGTAATGAAATCTATAGTACTGGCGATATTTATAATCCTACTATCGTGCGCAACCTTTGGGTATTCTGCTTATGCACAACCTGCTAATATTGGTCACTATCAATACATAGATATTAATGAAATGACAATTGAATTCAATGACAACAATGCTGAAGCTAAGATATCCTATGACCTTGACTTATTCGCACAAATGTATGTACTAATACTGGGCAGTCGAAACCTGGAACCTACTTTCAATGAAATATTCAATGAGTTCGGAAATTTTAAAATAGCAGAAATTGGTAAAAGTCATGCGGTTTTGATGTTAGACAATGTTTCAAGACAAAGTGGAGAATACTATCTTCATGATTCACGTAAACTTGGTACAAATGTTGGTCGTCTCATCCTTATTTATCCAGAGGAAACAAGCAAGGTTGTTGAAAATACAAACAGCACTCCCAATACATTCTATTCCAGTAAATAAGGATGCCTTTAAAACGTAAAATTATAATAAAATGAATAACTTCCACATCTTGGAATATCTTTTTAAATAAACAGCATATTGGTTTTTTCAATGGGAAACTATAAATTGAAATGTTTACAGTGCGGAAGACATTATCCTGGAAATTATAGATTAAAATGCGATTATGATGATTCATTTGTTCGGGCTGAGTATCAATCAAAGGAACTGAATCTAAAAAATGCGTTTGGGATAGGTAAATACAGTGAATGGTTACCTGTCAAGGATATGTTGACGACAGAGGCAGGACCTATCACCTATAAAAGTGAAGAATTGGCAAATGAGCTTGAATTATCCAATCTCTACATTAGTTTTAATGGCTACTGGCCAGAACGTAATGCATTGATTAAAACATGCAGTTTCAAGGAACTGGAAGCACATCCTACAATACAACGATTAATTGAATCCGGTTACTCGTCGATTGTACTTGCATCAGCAGGCAATACAGGGCGTGCTTTTGCACATGTGTCAACTTTGACAGGTGTTGATGTTTATGTAGTAGTACCATCTACTGGAATGTCACGGATGTGGCTTCCAGAAGAGCCAACAGATTCGATACATTTGATAAAAATGGATGAAGGTAATGACTACACCGATGCCATACATCTGGCTGATAGAATTGCAGAGCTGCCTGGTTTCATGTCTGAAGGTGGAGCAAGAAATATTGCCAGACGTGACGGTATGGGGACTGTTATGCTGGATGCTGCAGTGACTATCAAACAAATACCTGATCATTACTTCCAGGCAATTGGAAGTGGAACAGGAGCTATTGCGGTATGGGAAGCTGCACTTCGTCTGCGTGAAGACGGACGTTTTGGAACTCAACTTCCAAGACTCCATCTCAGCCAAAATCTCCCTTTTGCTCCAATGGTAAATGCATGGAACGCATGTCAGCGTGAGATTATACCAGAAATTGATATGCCAAACCCAAAAGAAAGTATACGTGACATTTTTGCTGACGTACTTTCAAACAGAGCTCCTCCTTACTCTGTAGATGGTGGTGTATTTGATGCACTTCTGGATACCAATGGACTGATGTATGGAGTAACCAACAATGAAGCAAAAGAAGCAAAGGTTCTATTTGAATCACTGGAAGGCATCGACATACTTCCGCCCTCAGCAGTCGCGGTTGCATCTCTGATAAAATCAATTGATTCTGAAAATGTAGGTAAAGATGATGTAATATTGCTCAACATAGCGGGAGGAGGCATCGAACGGTTGAAAGAAGATTATACCATTTCAGATATGACTCCTATGTCACATGCAAAGAACCCAGAAGTACCGCTGGACGATATTCTTGGTAGATGATATACCCAAAAGGATGGTTTATTTGGACACCTCAAAAACAGATGACCCGGAAAATACAATTATCCAGATATTGCAGAATAACGGGATTGATTATCTGGGAACACTTCCATGCGACCGTATAAAAAACCTGTTGCCACTTATATCCAGAAATTTTGTTGAAATACCACTCACAAGAGAGGAAAACGGAGTGGGGATATGTGCTGGTCTGTATATGGCAGGAGCAAAACCAATGATGGTTATCCAGAGCAGTGGACTTGGAAACATGATTAATGCACTGGAATCTTTGAATATTGCCTGTCATATACCACTTCCTATAATTGCCAGTTGGCGGGGGGTTTATAAGGAAGGGATTGAAGCACAAAAGCCTTTAGGCAAAGCACTACCTTCGATTTTGGAAGGGGCAGGAATTAAGTATACCATCATAGATGAAACAGGTAAATTGTATCTGCTGGGTCAGGCTATTTCTGATTCGTTTGAAACCCGGAGTCCGCATATTATACTTATCTCTCCCAAAGTGTGGGAACCTTCAACCTGTTCGGTATGGAGTGAACAGGAGTCAGTTTCTTTTAAAAAACGCTCATATGAGATTATTCACAAAACTAGGATTTTCAAACCTGAAATGAAACGATATGATGCTATATATGCGGTATCACCATTGCTTAATAATGAGATACTAGTAGCAAACATAGGTATCCCGTGTAAGGAACTGTATTCTATTAGAGATAGGGGACTCAATTATTATATGCTGGGTTCCCTGGGGCTTGCATCATCAATAGGAATGGGGCTTGCATTGAAATCAGGTCGTAAAGTAGTTGTACTGGATGGTGATGGCAGTATTCTCATGAATCCGAATGCATTGTTAGAAATAGCCCGTGCAAACCCATCGAACCTGATAGTTATAGCTCTTGATAATGGGGCACATGGTTCCACAGGTTCGCAGGAAACATTTACTGCACAATTCCTTGATCTTGAAATACTTGCACAGGCTTTTGGATTTGTTAACACTACGAAAGTGCATACAAAAAAGGAACTTGAGGAAGCCTTTATAAATGCAAAAAATGCAGGGGGATTGACCTTTATACATGTGATTTTAAAACCCGGAAATGTAACATGTGAAAATATAGCACTAAGCCCTGTGGAATTGACTGACAGGTTCATGAATGCATTAAAATTAAAAAATTAAAAGTGTATACGCTCAACCGGTTCGGAAATTTTGAATTCGCGTGATGTGATTTTTTCTTTCAAATCTTCTGCAGCCTTTAATGCACGCAGTCGGTCTGATTGACGGACGACAACAGGGATACTCTTTTTTGTTTCAGTAGAACAGTACTCAATTGTACCAAGTTCAGCATTGAACGCTTTTCCTGCACAGTTGGTAACGCACAAGCCGCAGTTGAAACATAATTCGGGGTTATGAACTGCAGATTCACCCTTCATGTGAATTACAGCACCCATGGGGCAGGTTCGTTCAACTTCACAGATATCGCAATCAATACATTCGTCTGGTTGGTAGGTAATTTCATTATCGGTATCTTTCCATACATCCTCATAGGATGTTTTGCATAATGGAATCCGTCCGCATACATCAACAACTTTAAGTTCAATTTTACTGTTGAGCTTTAATACGTTCTCCAGTACACTCTGATTTATAACAGGTATAGGAACAGCCCATGTGTTGATTATCTCAGGACCTGCAGAAGTTACAAATCCTCCCATGTATTCAGGAACCATCTTATGCATGTCAGAAAAACCGCCAAGGTTTGGTTTTTCCGGGCTGCTACGGGTGCCCAAACCTGTTACAAATCCATCATTTCCGTTTATTAATACTCTTGTTCCTATACCAATTGTCTGTAAATCCGGGTCATTTTCAATCGGGTTGAGTTCTCCACACCCACAAAAGGTAGCATCACTTAAATTACCCCTAAACTCAGAAGCATGGAAGATGGATGGTACTGATTCGGGCTCTGGATTTACAAAGGCAAGATAATTTTTAAATGCGTGTCTTGTTCCAAACAATTTTGCATATTGCATTTCCTGTATATTGGTATAGGTTTTGAACCAATAATTTTCAACAGTTTCAATTTCCACAGTTATAGTATTTCCTTCAACAATTTCTCTGAAAAGATGTCCTCCCCCATAAGTTGGATTGGATTTGCTGTGAGCAGTACCATGTACGATCAGATCCAGTACACCAAGTCTTTCATTTGGACATGGTCCCACCTGTGCAGGTATATCATTTAACCATACACGCGATGCTCTGATAAATGAATTTGGTTCAGCAACTTTGAATGAAAATACAGCATACGTACCACTCATAATTCCTCTGGTGGCAGTAGTGACAACATCAACATCCTCAAAATCGATTTTTTCTCCTGATCGGACTCGATTACATATTTCATCGGCAGTTAAAACAACAGCACTGCCTTCTTTGATTTTATTCTGGATTTCCTGATATGTTCTTTCACTTTTAGTCATGGTTTCATCCGGATGTATGTGTTATGGCGTAAAATTTTATATAAGATTGTGTTATTTCACAATTGTGAAACCAATAATTGAATATTAATCTCTAACGATTCATTTAAATTTTGAGCTATACAGTTACAAATATATATTGATACAATATTTTGATATTTTAAGTTTGTTTCAGAAATGAACATTTAAAACTAATCTATATTAGAAGGGAATACAACTATGTCGCAGAGCAAGGAAAAATTATTAAAACAGTTCGCTGATAATTTTAAAAACAAGGAACCTCAGGAAATTCTATCATATGCACTGCAAAAATATTCACCCAATATCGCAATATCTTTCAGCGGAGCAGAAGATGTGGTTCTTATCGATATAGCAAAACAAATCAAGGCTGACATAAAAGTTTTTACGCTTGACACCGGGCGATTGTATCCGGAAACTTACCAGTTTATTGAAAAAGTACGTGAACATTATAACATCCCTATTGAAGTATATATGCCTGATAGAGAAGCTACGGAAAAACTCGTAACAGAAAAGGGGCTGTTCTCATTCTACAGGGATGGACATAATGAATGCTGTAGTATTAGAAAAATCGATCCTTTGAAACGAGCCATTGACGGTCTGGATGCTTGGGTTACAGGGCAGCGAAGAGATCAGAGTCCAAGTCGTTTTGAAGTACCAGTGGTTCAAATAGATACTGTTTTTGGTAACAATGACCTTATAAAATTCAATCCTCTGGCAAACTGGACTTTAAAGCAGGTCTGGCAGTATATATATGACAACGATGTCCCCTATAATGAACTCCATGAAAAGGGTTATATAAGCATCGGGTGTGAGCCGTGTACCAGACCTGTTACACCAGGACAGCATGAGCGTGAAGGTAGATGGTGGTGGGAGGAAGCTACTAAAAGGGAATGTGGTCTTCATTCAGGAAATCTAAAATAGATTCATGAAGTTTATCTTTACAGGTGATATGAAGAATGATTGAGCAACAAGAACCTCATGGTGGAAAACTCGTAAACAGAACACTTTCTAATGGAGAAGCAGAAGATATAATAAACCATGTTGATGATTTTCAGAGTATTAACATTGGGCCAGAACTTGTTAAAGATGTGGAAAACATCGCAAGTGGATTATTCAGCCCTCTTGAGGGTTTTCTTACATCGGATGATTATGAACGTGTATTATATGACAAACGGTTATACAATGGTCTTCCCTGGACAATACCTATAATTCTTGATGTTTCATCGGAAAAAGCAAATCATCTCACCCCTGATGATGAAATTATACTTAAGTTTAATAACCATCCAATGGCACTATTGAATGTAGATGACATATACAAATTCAACAAAAGGGTGCATTGTGAGCAGGTATTTGGAACAACAGATGATGCTCATCCAGGAGTTTCGAAAGTCTATCAAATGAATGACAGACTGGTAGGAGGGAAAATCAGCCTACTGGGTGATACATCGACTCCTTTTTATGAATATGCACTGAAACCTTCAGAAACTAGGTCAATGTTTAAGGAAAAAGGATGGGAAAAGGTTGTAGGTTTCCAGACACGTAATGTACCTCATCTTGGACATGAGTATATACAAAAAACCGCTCTTAGCCTTGTTGATGGATTGTTTATAAACCCGGTGATAGGAAAAAAGAAAAGTGGAGATTTCAGGGACAATGTAATTCTGGATTCCTATGAAACCCTGATAGAAAACTACTACCCTCAGGACAGGGCAACACTTGGTATATTCCAGACAGAGATGCGATATGCAGGCCCAAGGGAAGCGATTTTTCATGCTATTGTAAGAAAGAATTTCGGATGCACTCATTTTATTGTAGGTAGAGACCATGCAGGTGTAGGTTCGTTCTATCATCCTTTCGCAGCCCATGATATTTTCTTAGAGTTCGATGAGAAAGAACTCGGAATCACTCCAATATTTTTCAAATCATTCTTCTACTGCAAAAAGTGTAGGGGTATCGCAAATGACAAAACCTGCCCGCATTCAGAAGAACAGATCGTAAACTTTAGTGGAACAAGAATGCGCGAAATGCTGACAAGTGGTGAACGACCGCCGGCAGATTCGATGAGACCGGAAGTAGCAGATGCTATTCTTAAATATGATAATCCATTTGTTGAATAATTCAATTTAGGGTGATATCATTTCACCCTTTTGATTTGTTATTATAAAAGAAGTGCGGGAGGTGCGATTCGAACGCACGAACTCCTACGAGACTGGGCCCTGAACCCAGCGCCTTTGACCTGGCTCGGCGACTCCCGCGCATGAGGATACACATAGTTGTGTTTTTCCTAGTTAAACTTTATCATCTACTAAAATATTGATGGTATTAAAAAATCTTGTGTTATTTTTGACCCATCAATTTCAGAATCAGTGCTTTTTGGGCATGGAGACGGTTTTCTGCTTGATCAAAAATTACCGAATGCGGACCATTGAGCACGTCTTCGGTTATTTCCTCACCCCTATGAGCGGGAAGGCAGTGCATGACGATGGCATCATGTTTTGCAAGGTCTACAAGCCGTGAATTGATCTGATAATCTCCCAAATCATTCAAACGTTTTTCACGCTCTTCTTCATCCCCCATCGATATCCAAACATCGGTATACAGTATGTCAGCATTATCTGCGGCTTCAGCAGGGTCATGGGTTATCGATACATTTCCACCTATCTTTTTTGCCTGTTTAACGATGTCATTATTGGGTTCATAACCTTCAGGACACGCAATTGCAATATTCATACCTACTATAGCGCATCCAAGAATTACAGAGTTGCAGACGTTGTTTCCGTCACCTACCCACGTAAATTTCAGATTTTTAATTCTGTTCCTGTATTCCTGTATTGTGAGCAGGTCGGCAAGAATCTGACAGGGATGTTCCAGATCTGATAGAGCATTTATGACAGGTATGGTGGAATATTTTGCAATTTCACTGATTGTATCATGACTGTTTACTCTTCCTGCAATTCCGTGAACATATCTGGAAAGTACTTCCGCAGTATCAGATATAGGTTCACCACGACCAAGCTGGATGTCCTTATAATTTAGATAGAGCCCATGCCCACCAAGCTCACTCATTGCGACTTCAAAGGATACACGTGTTCTTGTTGAAGGTTTTTCAAATATCATTGCAAGACTTTTGTTTTTCAAAAATTCATTTATCTTGCCTCTTGCACGTTTTTCCTTTAAATCTTGTGCAGAATCAAGCAATTCATGAATGTCTTCATTGGAAAGGTCAGCCATTGAGATTAAATCTTTCATTTATACCACTCTTGAGTTATGCTGCTTTGAGCAGTTTCATATGGTCGACTTTTTTCTTAATCAATTCTTCTGTACCAATATCGCGCCTTGATTGGAGTTTTCCTTTGATTTTATCCAGTGAACTTTGAGCGATATTTTCGGCTTCTGATATGGTGTCGGCAACGCCCACAACGGCAATAGCTCTTGAACCGGAGGTATAGACTTTCCCGTCTTCTTCATATACACTTGCATAAAACCGTAAAGCATCATCTATACCATTAACAATTATTTCGCTATCCTTTGCAGGTTCATAGGGATACCCTTCCGGAACAGCGTACTTGCATACAGTTGCCTTTTTGCTGAATTTGAGGTCCAGTTCAGAAAGACTGCCATTAACAATGGCAGATAAAATATCAACAAAATCGGTCTCAAGAAGCGGCAGTACATTCATTGCTTCAGGGTCTCCGAAACGGGCATTGTATTCTATGACTTTTGGTCCATTCTTTGTGAGCATAAACTGTCCATAAAGGACACCTTTATACTGTATACCGGTTTCTTTGTTTAGTGCGTCTACAGTATCTTCTAGGATTTTTTGTGCTTTTTCAAGCTCTTCTTTGTCCATAAATGGCAAAACATCATCTGCGCTACTATATGACCCCATACCACCGGTATTTGGACCTTTATCATTTTCAAACGCCCGTTTATGGTCTTGCACAGGGGGTGTAAATGCCAGATTAGTACCATCAACAAAAGCCTGAACTGTAAACTCTTCTCCTATCAGGTTTTCTTCTATGACCACTTTTCCGTCTTTTAAAAGGGTTCTTGCATATTCTTTTGCAGAATCAATATCTGGGAGCTGATCACCCATAACCTTAACACCTTTACCGCCGGTTAATCCAATGGGTTTGACTGCTACATTCCCCAGTTTTTCTATAAATTTATCCATATCCTTTTCATTGTCAAATATGTCGAATTCAGGACATCCTTCTATATTGTATTTTTTCATGAAGTTCCGGGCCCAGGCTTTATTGAATTCGATTTTTCCAGTATCTTTTCTTGGACCTACTACACCAATGCCTGACTTTTCAAATTCATCAGCAAGTCCAGAAGCAAGGGGTTTTTCAGGTCCTATGACTGCTATATCTATTTTTTTGGAACTTGCATAGGCAACAATCCTGTCGGTATTATTTTCATCAGCTAACAGGTAATCCTTACACAACGATGCAATACCTGGATTCCTCTTTGACATTACCACATACAGCGATGGTTTATGTTTGCTGTTTGATATTGACTGTGCGATTGCATGTTCTCGTCCGCCACCACCAACAACTAATATGTTCATTTATAATTCCCCTTTAAAATGAGATTGTAATTTGTATTGAATTTGATATATATGAATATGGTTTACAATTAATGATTTATCTTTGAATCTTTACAACATTCTAGGTTCCTGCGATAAATACATTGCTGTATTAAACCAGGTCACTGGCTTTAATCAGTGGTACTAGTTCGATTCCAATAGATTTTAAATTTTCCTTTGCGCCTTCTTCTCTGTCAACAACAGTTATAACAGTGTCAATATTTCCACCTTCATCCCGTATATTTGAGACAGCATTTTTAACAGATCCTCCACTGGTTGTAACATCTTCAAGCATTACAACCTTGTTTCCTTTTCCCAATTGACCTATCAGCATTTCACCGGTACCGTATCCTTTTGAAGTTTTGCGTATAAGTATCATCGGAAGACCAGATTCAAGTGACACAGCAGTGGCTATAGGGACACCTCCAAGTTCTACACCTCCAACAGAATCCACTTTCATAGATTTTATCAACTCAGCAGCTTTTTTTCCAATGAGTTTGAGTGTTGATGGTTCAGTACTTGCCTTTTTAATATCTATATAATAGTTGCTTTTTTTTCCGGAGGAAAGTGTGAAATCACCTATCTGAATTGCTCCACAATTTCTAAGTGCAGCAATCAGGTCTTTATTATTGGATTCTCGCTTTTTATCATTCATATTATCCTGACCTTATATTCAAATTTTTTTACCTTACCAGGGTTCTTTTTTTACACCAATCAGATACCCTATTACATTTGTACTCACATGAAGTAACGGAGTAAGGATTAGTACGATAATTATTATTTTGTATGTAAAATGTGTAACAAACCATACAGGAGCTACCAGATATGCCAGTACCCATGCACCAAGCACAAAATCAAGCTGGTCTATGACAGGAAAGGGAGCACCTCTTTTCAATTTTAACCTGCGTTTTATAAAACTCATGCATAGGTCACCCAGAAGGGAACCGAATGAAAGGGAAAATATTACTGCAGCTGCGCCTGTAATTGTGTTTCCAAATATCGGAAACTGTATTTTAAATAATGTAAATCCGTTTAAAACCAAAACTACTTGAATTAATCCGATTGTCAATCCAATTATGGTGCCAGCAACCAATCCTCTGAATGTTTTTCCGTCTCCAAAAATTCTTTCCCCGTCTTTAAGAGTCAGTCCGAAATCAATGGGTTTTCCACCACCGAATAAACTTGCAGCCGGACTTGGGGTATAGGCAGGAAGCATTAACCATACAGCTGTGATTATTAAATCTATCGTATTATCAACTCAAATCCTTTGTTTTTTATAGTTAATTTTTTCTGACAAAAACTTTATTTTCTATATCTACATTAGTTCCATAAATATCAGATAAAATATAAATTTCTGTTTTTATAGTTAACTATAACTACAGTTTATAGGTAAATGATTCCATGATTAACCTCAAACAATTAATCACAAAAAGCAACGTAATGCTTGCAGCGTTAATAGTCTTTGTACTGCTGGCAGCAATAATCACCATCGGGATGTTGACACCACTTGTAGTAAGTTTTCTGACAGGAACCAGTATGAATCTGGATGCTCAGTATTTTAATGCAAGGACAGCACTTCCAATGGGGTCGATTATAGTGCTTCTTTCTTTTTATTTGTTGCTTGGAAACCTGGATGTTAAAAAAACGTTGTCAGGGGTTTTCGGAATACTTGGTATGTCGTTTGTTTTTGCAATTGTATCCCCATTTAATAGTTTACCGGTTGATGTTATAATCCCGGTGGCAGTTTTTGCATTCCTAGCAATATTTACCAGAATAGGAAACTCTATAAGATACTGGACAAAAAACCCTTTTAAAAATGCCCGTAGTATAAGTGCCCATGTTATTCATCTGGGTCTTGTGTTGATAATACTGGGTGTTGTGTTGAGTACAAGTATGACAGTTGAGGATTCTACCGTAGTGTCAACCGAATCTAGAGGGATTTTTGAAAATCAGGAATACAGTGTAAGTGTTGATGAAATATCAACCTATTTTGAAGGGTCGCCTTATGAGTCACACCCCGGTTCATCCTACGTGACAGATATATCATTTGATGTTTACAAAAATGGAGATTATTTTGACAGTGGTACTGTTAAATCTATCAGGGATTTAAAATGGGGTCAATCCTACACTACAACCTACATTCACCGAAGTGTATTGGATGAATATTTCATTGCTCCCAGAGGTGTAGACTCAGAATCCGGAAAAGTAAATCTTTATTCAAGAATTGTACCTTTTATAACATTTGTATGGGGTGGATTGTGTTTAATGGCATTTGGGATGCTGTCGCTTCTAACAATAGGTTATCTAAAAAAGAAGTAAGCAGAAATTATATATTAAAAAAATTATCCTTTCTATCTTTAGATAGATACATGATTATGTCGGAAGTTTAAACAATGAATATAGGAATGATATTAATCTGGCTGGCTTTTGTACTTTGTCTGGGAGCAGGTATTACTTCGCTGCTGCATTATTTAAAAGGACATCAATATTTAAGGTCGATATCCACCAAACTTGAGATAGGATCATCAGGAGTCGCCACACTGGCTGTTTTTCTTCTAACCTATTACCTGTATCAGGTTCATACAGCCTATAGCTATGTATACCAGCACTCCAGCATAGATTTATCATGGTATTACCGTATATCCGCACTCTGGGCAGGTCAGGAAGGATCGTTCCTGCTTTGGGGCTGGTTCATACTGGTCATAATGATGGTTTTAAAATATACAGTGCATAAAAAACAAATTTCAGAGACCGGATTTTACAATCTTACAGTGACCATTTCACTATTTATAGCATCGGTATTTCTGTTGCTTCTTGTATTCAAGAACCCGTTTTCAATGTACCACACTCTACCCTCAGGCACAATAGAACTGACCAACTGGAATCCGTTTCTCACAGCCTTCCAGCCACCCTATGGACAGGGTATGAATCCACTGCTTCGCAACCCGTGGATGGCAATCCATCCACCAGTACTGTTTCTTGGGTATGCAGCAATAACGATACCTTTCGCGTCAGCATTCTCCAGCCTCATACTGGATGATAACCGCTGGACAGAAATAGCCACCCACTGGATGCGTATCTCTTGGCTGTTTTTGACACTGGGTATTGGGCTTGGAGGATTCTGGGCTTACGAAGTGCTTGGATGGGGTGCATGGTACTGGTCATGGGACCCGGTAGAAACATCATCTCTTATCCCATGGATAACTTCAACTGCCTATCTGCATACCCAGATTCACAACAATAATAGAATCAAGGTATTTGCACCTGCACTCGCAATTTTTTCATTTGTGCTGGTTGTATTTGCAACCTTTGTAACAAGAAGTGGTATGTGGGAATCTGTCCACTCATGGCAGGATTTTACTCCTACAAGTTTTGCTGTAGCAATTTTCCTGATTGTATTGGTTGGATCAAGTGTTGTAATGCTGATTAATAAATATATGGATTGAGAGAAATGAAAAGGTAAATTGACAGAAAATAGTAAATATAATTTACCTCTCTTATTCATCTATGTACAGAGCATAAAGACATGCGTTTTCACGCATCTCCATAAATCCTTGGGTTTCAGAAATTCCTGCTTTTTCTAGCAGAACTTTTTTCCAAGGTTCAGGAGGAGTTACTACATTACCAGCATACGCTTTTGAAGCAATTTGGGCGTAATTTAGAGGTTTGCCATTAATCTTTATACGTTTGGCAACTTCCTGTCGGTATGTCTGGTGCATCATACATCCACTATGTGCCGCAGAAGGCTGGATTGTGTGATTATAATGGTCTTTTGCTTCATCATGTACTGAATTCATGGTACCAAGACGTTTGATATATTCGCTTATAGCTTTGGTAAATGGACATTCTCCAGTAACAAATCCGTATTTACTGATTTGTTTTATATTTTCAAATGATGAAAATACAGATTCACCAGCGACTACAGCATTTGCAAAGTCTTCCCATGTGTCGTATTCTTCTTCAGGGACAGACATTGCAAGAGATTCAGCCTGACTTACCATATAATTTGTAAATCCCTCTACTCCCTGTTTGTCAGCAATATCTTCAAAAAACAGAAATACTGAAACGTCTACAAATGGATTGGATTCTATATCTTCTGACATTAGTATCACCTTTTAGTTAATCCTCTTCATCTCCTGCACTTTTTCCTTTAACTATCAATGCAAATACACATGATGCACTGCGAAGTATACTTTTTATATGCCTTTCATCTACATTGATCCTGTCCAAGTTTTCTTTCACCATTTTCACATCTCCAAGACGACCTTTATTTGCAAGATGCAGACATTCCAGACCCTGTTTGGATACTGTGATATTATTTGCAGCAACTTCCCTGAATTTCTGATGAGTTATACAGTAATTGGAAACTGCCGAATCCCTTATACGGGAGTTATAATTTTCAGCTACATCACTATCTGAATCATGTATGGGACCTATCTTTTTGATAAATCTGGACATTGTAGGTGCTACAGGACAGGTTTTTAATGCATAAACATATCCTATAACATCTCCATCTTTATCTGTAATTGCAAGGTCTGTCAGAACATTGGCAGCTCCTTCAACTGTCAGAGATGTTCTTCCTTCTTTCATAGCAACATTGAAAGCAGGCCATCCAACATAAGCTTCTTTTCCCATCCTTTCAGCATAACTTTCACCGACACGTAACCAGTATTCTACAACACCTTCAGTCCCTGATTTGCTGACCATATCGTCAACAAGGGAATAGAGAGCTATATCCATCATTATTTTTAAATCCTCCGTAGATTATTTATTTTTCCGTTTATAAAATTCATCTTAAATTATATTAATTTGTATATGGTTCATTATCTTTTTTATTTTTTGTTATGTATTTTTTGTATTGGTGATTTTCAATCTTTGGTTTTAATCCATTTTAGTTCAGGGTTATCCGGATAAATTTCTTCAGTTGTAATGTTGTCTTCCTCAATTATGGATTCTGCCTCTTCCACAGAATTAACAATTATATCATCGACCTCTTCTGAAACAATCGAATATCTCAAACAAAGGGAACCGTCATTTGTTTTTATAAGTCGAACAACATCATCTGGATAGGTATCAACCTGTAATTCGTGTCCGAGGTGGCTTTTTGAACTCCATTTCATCAGTTCGGTTTTGTCAAAATTTTTTTGATAAAAACCGTTGTCTGGTACTTCATTTTCATCACTTGAATCCAGATAATTATCTGTTTTCCCTAAATTCTGACAGTACTATGAATCATTGTTTATAAATTTCTCCAGCTTACCCACAAACGAGTTACAATCTTCTACTCCCTTAGTATTTTTTTTATTTATGAACTTGGTCCAGATGTTTGACATCAAATCTCTACCCTGAGTGTTTTTAGTAATAAACACAGTATATCATTTCAGGTTACCATATTTTCTACAGTTTCTACCAGTTTATTCAATGATTCAGGTTCAATAAGGAAAAAAACATCTCCGTAAAGGGTGTTTAATCCGCTTTCGTGATCAACTGATTGTATCATAAACATGGTTTCTAGATTCGGCATATTTTCAATATCATGCATTATCTGTTTTGATGTGGTATTAAGGATATCTTCCATAGAACCCAAAACTGTTTGAGGTGTTGAATGCAGTCCATCAAGCTGAAGAAAATTAGATATAGCAGTCAGATATGACCCGGTTAGAATATTACTTATTTCATTCAATGCGGATTCATTCATGAGGGGGTCAGTATCATACTCTGTGTCTGAGAGCAATAGGTTTGTCAGAACCATTGCATTGCTGATTTCAAATAAATTTAGTATAACACCTTGAATATCACCTTTTATTGTATGCATTACACAGGTCATTGTTATCGAGTCCGGAAGATTTTGTATAATAGCAGACGGGTTCAGTTTTTGTATACTGGAAAGGTTCAATTGAACTTTTTTACCAGTAATCTTTGACAATGATGTAGTGGCATTTCCCATCCCTATATTTCCAATTTCCTTCATAGCATCTGTTTGAAAATCCGATAATTCATTAATATCCATGTTATCAATATCCTCTGGAAATGCTGGCAGTTATGTAATCACTCCGTATTTTTGGTATCATCTGTAGTAAATACGTTCTGTGGAATTGTATGGTTTGAACAAATACTGGGATTCACCCACGAGAGTCTCGGTTTTTCCCATTACAAAATATCCTCCCGGATTTAAGGCATTGTAGAAATCCGTGTATAATTTTTCTTGAAGCTCTTTTTCAAAATATATGGTTACATTTCTACAAAGAACCAGGTCGAAACCGCTCATTTTTGGACTGGAAATCAAATCGTGCCATTTAAAATTAGCAATTTTTTTCAGTTCTTCTGTCAGAAAATACCATCCATCTTTCTTTTCAAAATACCTGTCAATGATTTTGTTGTCTACACCTTTTAGTTCGGTTTCAGTGTATTTACCCTCATTTGCCCTTGTTATTGCCTCATTGTCTATATCGGTACCTATAATATTGATTCTATATTTTTTAAATTCATTTTTTAATAATTTATGGAGAATAATAGCTATAGAATACGCCTCTACACCTATGGAACAGCCTGCACTCCATAACCTTATGGATTTGTTGTAAGAATCTGATTTGGACCTGATTATGTCTGGTAATACTTCATTTTCTACAATCTGGAATGAATCAGGATTTCGGAAAAAATTGGTTACATTGACAGTGAGTGTATTCATGAGGTTTTTATATTCTTCAGGGTCGTTTTTTAAAACTCCTATATAATCAGAATAATTATGTGAGTTGGTAGCCCTCATCCTTACAGCTATCCTTCTTTTGAAATGGGATTCTTTATACTGGTCGCAGTGGAACCCAAGGTTTTTATTTATAAGTGATTTTAACTTAGAATATTCTCTATCATCAACTTCTGTTTTGTTCATGGCTAAATCTTCTCCTTCAGGTTTGTACCAGTAATAAAATGCTTATCCTGTCATTTTCTTCATAACAGCAGCCATTATGACATCCGAAGCTTCAGGTTCAAAAAGCATATTGAATTGCTTTCTGGAGTTTGTAGTGGGAACTGTGCATTCACCTCTGATAACAATAAAATCGTCGGCAAGATTTTTGATTTGTTCTTTCACAGATGAACCCACACCATCCATATTGACTACAATATCGGGTTTGCTGACTTCCAGGTTTGTACCCAGAAATTCATTTACCGAGTTCATATAGGTACTGCACATGCGCAGTCCCATTTCCTTTAATCTCATGGTTTCCTTGTTTGTGATTTTATTGGTTTTGCCTACTGGTTTCTTAAGTAGGAGGTCGGAAAATGAAAAAGCTGAATATTTCGGGAGCAATATCACGGTTCCACCAGTAACATCACCTGTGATTTTTAAATGAATACCAACTACACTTTTTTGACTGCCTTCTGAAGATTCTTTTACAATCTGGTCAAGGGAAATAATTTCAACAGTTGGTATATCAATTTTAACTTCACGTGATACCATTTTTGAAAGAGCTGTAGCAAGGTTTCCCATACCGATATTACCTGCTTCCTGTAGAGCGCTTTTTGTCATCTCATCAATTTCATCCATTTTTGGACCTCTTTAACGTATTAGATAAGTGTTGATATGTCCAGGATAAGTGCCACATTTCCATCGCCAAGGATAGTGGCTCCTGCAAATCCTTTTGTGTTCTTGAGCAATTTATTGTCCAATGTTTTTATCATGACTTCTTGCTGTCCTATAAGATCATCAACAATAAGTCCCACCTTCTTGCCCATCCTTTCTACAATAACTACAATAAGATCTTCCTTATCATGTTCTTGATAATTATGAGAGGTATCCAGGACATCATGCAACCGTACAATAGGAAGGACTTCTCCTCTCAACAGGACGGCTTCTTCACCTTTTATTGTCTTAATATCATTTTCCTTGATGCTGACATTTCGAACAACATTGGTAAGTGGAATCACATAGGTTTCATCTGACACTTTCACCATTATAGACTGTATAATTGCAATTGTGAGCGGAAGTTGAAGCTGTACTTTGGTACCTTCGCCTTCAACAGATTGAGTTTTGACACTGCCCCCAAGCTCTTCGATTTTAGCTTTGACAGCATCCATGCCTACACCGCGACCTGATACATCTGTGACTTTTTCTGCTCCGCTAAATCCCGGTGTAAAAATAAGGTTCATTGCCTCTTCATCGGATAATCTGTCAACTTCGGATTGGGTCATCAGTCCTTTTTTTACAGCTGTTTCTCTGAGTTTGTCGGGATTCATCCCTTTTCCGTCATCTTCGACCTCTATCAGTACACTGTTTCTCTGTCTTGATGCAGAAAGTTTGATATGTCCTGTTTCGCTCTTGCCTGCTTCTCTTCGTTTTTCAGGTTCCTCTATTCCATGGTCTACTGAATTCCTCAAAAGGTGAACAAGCGGGTCTCCGATTTCATCAAGGATTGTTCTGTCGAGTTCAATTTCTTTGCCTTCGATATTAAGGCTGATTCTCTTTCCTTCAGATTTGGAAAGGTCTCTGACCATTCGTGGAAACCTGCTGAATATATGGTCCATCGGGACCATTCTGGATTCCATTACTTCGGTTTGGATATCATTTGTAAGCCGGTCCAGGTCTGCCAGAGTTTCATCCAGATTTTTAAGATTGTAGTCAGATGTTAACTGGTTAATCCGGATCTTGTTTATTATGAGTTCTCCAACTAAATTCATAAGTTTGTCAAGTCTATTGATATCGATTCGTACACTCTGGACACTTTTTATTTCACTGGAGCGTTTGTTTGCATCATCTGAATCACTCTTTGGGTCAATCTGGGGTTGATTTTGATTGAATTGGGTTCCGGATTCTATTTCTTCTGCATTGCTGGATAATTCATCATCCTCTTCTGATTCGTTATTATCCAACTCAACCTTAGAAATAGAAACTTCTTTGACCTCTGCTATTTTTTGCACTTCATCTTTTATGGTATTCTGATTGATTTCAGTTGAAAACACAATAGTAAAATCCTTGTCAAAGTTTTCTTCATCCAAGTCTTCCATAGATGGCATTGTTTTTATGATGGACCCATGTTCTGAGATTTTTTTGAGTACAAGAGATGAACGTGCAGATTTTAGCATACATGAGTCATCAAGAGTGATATTTGCAGCTATTACAGAAGATTCGTTTTGATATGCTTCTTGTATCTGTTGTAGTTCTTCATCTGAAAAATCAATATTTAAATCAAAACTGGAATTTTTGGATTTTTCGTCTACAGTTTTGTTCTCATCTTCACTCCTGCCAGAGCATATTTCGTTATCCTGTCCGGAACCGCCGTTTTCTATAATCCTGTTAAGATTATTTTTTAATTGGGTTATATCAACATCATCTTCGACGTCGATGGTATCTACTAATGATTCAATGGTATCCAGACATTCAAAAAGTACATCTATTATTGTGTCATCCAATTTGATTTGCCTGTTGCGTATGCCGTCCATCAGGTTTTCCATTTCATGAGTAAGTTCAGCAATCGAACTGAACCCCATGGTGGATGCCATGCCCTTGAGAGTATGGGCAGAACGGAACATTATATTGATTTGCTCTAAATCATCATGATTTTGTTCCAGTTTCAATAAAGAATCGTTTAACTGTTGAATATGTTCATCAGATTCTGCCTGAAAAACCTGTTTATATTCAGACATGTCCATGGCTTATATCTCCTGTAAATTTGTAATACGTTTTTATTCTCTACATATCAAAACTCCGTTTTTTCATGCGATTGTATCCACAATTTTTTTTGCTATATCGTCTATAGGAGCCACATAATCAGCCAATTTTTTTTCTACAATTGTTTTTGGCATTCCATAGATTATACAGGATGTTTTATCTTCTGCAATACATTGAGCACCTGCGTTCCTGAGTTCGGAGACACCTTCTGAACCATCACTCCCCATACCGGTTAATATTACTGATAATACATCTGAACCATAAACAGGTTTCAAAGATCTGAGCAATACATTGACAGATGGTCTTACTCCATGTTCTCTGGGTTTCTGGTTAAGTGAAATTACCTCTTTTAATACACCCCTGATATTCTTTTTAGCAACTTCCATGTGGTAGTCTCCTGGAGCAAAATATACTGTGCCTTTTTCTATGATATCTCCTTCTTTTGCTTCCCGAACTTCAAGGCTGGATTTTGAATTCAGTCGTTTGGCAAACGATTCTGTAAATCCCGCAGGCATATGCTGAACAACCAGTACAGGAACTGGCAAATTTCCCGGCAGCTTTGGGATCAATTTTTCAAGCGCACGGGGACCACCTGTTGAAGAACCAATAGCAATAACTTTTTTTGACGCTTTCTGCTTAGGTTTTGATTTTAATTTGACTTTGAGGTTTTTTTCTTCACTTTTTTCAGTGTCAAGCGTCTTTGTAACATGTTCTTCCATAAAACCAAGATTACTCAAGTCTACCCTGGTTGCAGATTTGACCTTGTGGCGTATTTCCTCTGCCATTGAATCAATATCAAGACTGATGGACCCTGAAGGTTTCTGTATGAAATCAACAGCACCGTATTCAAACGCGGTAAGTGTTGTCTGTGCAGCTTTTTCATCAACGGCACTCAACATTACAACAGGGGTTGGGCATTCACTCATGATGTATCCAAGAGCATGTAACCCATCAAGCACCGGCATGTGGTTGTCCAGAGTGATAACATCGGGTCTCAAACTTTCAGTTTTTACTATGGCATCCTGGCCGTTTCTAGCAGTTGCTATTACTGTTATATTCGGGTCATTGTTCAAAATGTCAGAAATGACCTTACGCATGAATGCAGAATCGTCAACTACCAGCGCTCTAATTGTCATGTTATACTACTCGGTTTACAACTTCCATTACTTTGTCAGCATCAAAAGGTTTTACAATGAAGTCCTGTGCTCCGATATCTATAGCTTCTTTGACCACTGATTGCTGTCCAATCGATGAACACATAACCACTTTTGCTTCAGGGTCCATGTCCATTATTTTTTTGAGAGCTTCAGTGCCTTCCATTGTAGGCATGACAACATCCATGAATACAAGGTCGGGTTTTAAATCAGGGTATTTTTCAATTGATTCGGTACCATCTGATGCTTCAGCAATAACTTCATGACCGTTTTTAGTCAGGATATCCTTTATAACCATACGCATAAACGCAGCATCATCTACAATCATTACTTTGGCCATATTATACTCTCCTTTTTATCACAAATTATTTATTTTTTAATTGTTATGGTTTTTATGTCTGTTGAGTTTCGCTAAGTTGCGAAATCTGGTTTACCTGCTCTTCACTCAGTATTTTCTCAAGATCCAGTAAAATCAGGAGACGGTTTTCCAGTTTTCCAACACCTTTTAAATAATCGGCATTTATTTTGGATGCTATAATATCAGGGGCAGGTTCGATACTGGATTGTGGAATACTTAGTATTTCACTTACAGAATCCACTACCATTCCTACTACACTTCCTCCGACTTCAACCACGATAATCCTTGAGTGCTCGTCTGTTTCCTTGGATTCTAGACCAAGACATTTGTCCAGGCTAACAACAACTATAATCTTTCCACGTATGTTTATAACACCTTTAACAAAATGAGGAGCTTGAGGTATACGCGTGACTTCCTGCATCCGGATAATTTCCTGGACCTGCATTATGTCAACACCGAATTCTTCATCACCAAGGTGGAATGCTACCATCTGCAGGTATGTGTTTTCAGTTTCGACTTCGGTTTCCAATTCCTGAGCCATTTGATCACCTCAAAAAAGAAGGAAGGAGTTTAATTATCCTCCCTGTTTTCAGAGTTTTCTCCTGTGTCCTTTACCTTCGAGGAATCAAGCTGGAAGTAATTAACAGCCTGCTTCAAATTGTCAGCAGTTTCAGTAAGTTCCTGTGCAGCTTTGGAAAGCTCCTGCATGGATGAGGTCTGTTCCTCAACAGATGCGGATGCTTCTTCTGTACTTGATGCAGATTCCTCGGATATTGATGAAACCTCTTCCACAGAAGAAGTAACCTCTTCAATGGATGCGGACTGTTCTTGAGCAGAAGCAGCAATATCCTGTACCATCTTGGCGACGCCATTGACATTTTCCACAACTGTAGATATGGATTCCACAGTTTCATTAAGAGTTTCAGTACCAGTTTCTACTTCCTGTGTACCGTTTTGTATGGATGTGACCGCCTGACCTGTACTGTCCTGGATTTCTTGGATCAAATCTTCAATCTGCTGAGCAGAGTTGCTGGATTCTTCGGCAAGTTTTCGGACCTCATCAGCAACAACGGCAAATCCACGTCCGTGTTCTCCCGCTCTTGCGGCTTCTATGGCTGCATTTAAAGCAAGCAGATTTGTCTGGTCTGCGATGTTTGTAATCATGCTGACGATTTCACCTATCTTCTTGGATTTTTCGTCCAGGTCTTGAATAACCTGTGAAGAATCATCCATTGCGGACTGCACTTCATTCATCTTGACAGATAGGTTGTGGGATTTTTCACCAACTTCCTGGGTATTGTTGCTAACCTGGGTAACATCCTCTGAAGCCTTCTGAGCGTTGCTTGCAACATCCTGTACGCTCTGGTTCATATCGTTCATGGCACGGGATACTTCCTGTATTTTTTCGGACTGGTTCTGGGCTCCATTAGATATCTCAGTCACGGTGTCTGCAATCTGGTTGGAAGTGGATGACATCTGCTGTGATGATGCAGATAATTCCTGAGCTTTTGAAGCGGTGTTATCAGCACTTTTCTGGATATTTTCTATCAGAGAATAAAGGTTCTTTGTCATCTGGTCAAATGAATTTGCAAGTTTACCGATTTCGTCCTGTCTTTCTAAAAATTCTTTCTTCGATTTACCTGTAAGGTCCCCGTTAGCAATTCTTTCAGCTCTACGCGCTGCAAGATTTATAGGATTGGCTATAGTCCGTGTCATCATAAGATAGGCAATAACACCCAATATCGCTATAGCTGCAGTAAAGATGAATATTATTTCATTTCTCAGGGCAATAGCACTTGCCAGCATATCGTCATCAGGCGCAGAGACAACTACTGAAAAGTTGCCGGTTTCAACAGGTCTGTAAAACAGCGTTGACTGCTCGTTATTTGAGGGGTCTGTGGTTTGTATATGACCTTCCTCACCGTTTTTGATGTCCTTAGCCATCTGGTCGAACCCGTCAGCATCTATATCTTTTATATTCTCTTCACCGATCCAATCCTTGTTTTCCGGATGGGTCATGACAACTCCGTTCTGGCTGACCATAAATGCATAACCGGAATCGAAAATCTGTATATCACTTATCACACCATCAAGATATTCAAGTGATACATCCACTCCAGCAATACCGGCAAAATCATTGTTTTTCATGATAGGCGATGCAAAACTGACCATCAATTTGTTATTATATATCAGGGGTTCTGAAATGAAAACTGATTCAGTGTTTTTTGGTTCTGTGTACCAGTCGGATGAATCAATATCTTGCAGAGGTTCAACAGAAATGGAATCATCAAAACGGTTCCAGTATGGAGCAAATCGTCCGCTTTCAGTTGTGCCTTTCCCCTCAGTGTAGTTATCAGGGTTGAATGCATCTGGTTCATATGCTACGTAGGTACCAAGTATATTTGGATTATTTCCAAGTGTTTTCTCAAGTATGTGGTTTACTTCTTGTTTATTTCCTGATTCATATTCTGACTGTGTATTTGCGATTTGTTTACTAACAGTCAAGTATTCTTTCATATCGGCATTAACATCATTTGCTTGAGTTGATGCCATTTCACTAGCTTCTTGGTATGCCATATGTTCTTGCTGTGAATACACTTGTGAAACGATAAAAGCTCCTGAAGCAACTAATATCAGAATCAGTGGTATTACAATATACAGGGTTCCTTTAATTTTCAATGATTTGTCATTTATTCCCATAATACACCTCTTTTTTGAATTTGAAATTTCAAACAAACATTTTTTAAAAAAAGCAGCATCCAATGGTTTACATTGTTATGCTGCTTTTGTTTCAGTTACTATCATCATTATGATTATGTTTTTCACTCTGCAACATATAAATTATAATTAGATATATATTTTTTGATTTGGTTTTAAAAATTGGTAACGTTGCACCCAAGTCTTAATGTTGTAAAACAGAAAATATGGAAATTGATGCTGTTTATTACAGCTAATTTCAAAACAGTCCAATGTTCTCTTTTTTAATTACATGGTCATAGTTTTTGTAGCCAAGAATATCAGCAATCATGTTGGTGTGTTTGCCTTTTATCTGTTTTAATTCTTCAGATGTATAGTCAGTGATACCCTTTGCAAAAATCTCACCGTCACATTTGAGTTCCACAATATCTCCTCTGCCAAAATCACCCGTAACATCGATGACACCTGATGGTAGAAGACTCATTTTATCCTTGATGGCATCCTTTGCGCCGGAATCGATAACAATAGTTCCGGATGATTTTGCTAGGATAATCCAGCGGACCCTATTTTTGTGCACGTCCTGGTTGGCAAGAAAAAGTGTACCTACATCTTCACCATTAAATATTCTTGAAACAACGTAGTCAATGTTACTGTTTGCAATGACCATATAGCAACCTGACATACTGCAGATTTTAGCGGCTTCAATTTTGGTCCGCATACCACCCACACCTTTTAGACTGGTGGGGTTTCCTCCAAAACTTTCGATTTCAGGAGTAATTGCCTCTACGGTTTTCAGTAATTTTGCATCAGGGTTTCTTTTCGGATTTTTATCATATAACCCATCGATGTCTGAAAGCATAATCAATAAATCAGCTTCCATTTTGCTGGCGACCATGGCGGATAATTTATCATTATCACCGAAAGTTGCCTCAATTTCATGGACGGATGTGCTGTCGTTTTCATTGATAATAGGAATAACTCCATAATTCAGCAGGGAAGATATGCTGTTTCTCAGATTCAAGTATGTGAGTCGGTTTGAAAAGGATTCATATGTGATTAATATCTGGGCTACATTTAGGTTGTATTTTTGAAAAGCTTTAATCCACTCCTGCATGAGTATAATTTGCCCAACCGCAGCAGCAGCCTGACGCACAGGTATTTCTCGGGGTCTACCATCAAGTTGCAGTTGACTCACACCTATGCCGATAGACCCAGAACTAACAAGGATTACTTCCTTTCCCATATCATGTAGTTCAGAAACCTGGGAAGCAATCCTATCCATCAATACGTGGTTCAGGGTTCCATCTTCATTACTGATGGATGATGTGCCTATTTTTACTACAATTTTTTCTACATCACTGAATAGCTCTTTTCTGTTAACCAACACACTACCTCTTTTAACATCGTTCTGATTACAAAATGTCGCAGTATTTCTTGTCCAGATTCAGATGGGTGAATTTCTTTGCATCTGGACCTACATAATCACTTACCTTTTGTCCGTCACCGATTAAGATGTATTTATAAATAACAAGCCCTTCCATCCCGACAGGTCCGCGAGCATGTATTTTGTTGGTACTAATCCCTACTTCTGCACCCTTGCCGTATCTAAACCCATCAGCAAAACGTGTTGATGCATTAATCATTACACTTGAGGAATCCACTAGACTGGTGAACAGTTTTTTGTTCTTGCTGTCATCAGTTATTATTACATCGGTGTGATGGGAACCGTAATGATTGATATGGTCAATCGCACTCTCAATTGAATCAACGACTTTTATCGATAGAACAAAGTCGTTATATTCAGTTCTCCAGTCTTCTTCAGTAGCTCTGTATAATTCTTTTATAGAATCTATGTTTTCTATTATTTCATAGGAATGTTCATCACAGTAGAGTTTTACCTCTGCATTACTATACATTTTTGCCATTTCAGGTAAAAACTCATCGGCAATGTCTACATGAACAAGTAACGTTTCTATAGCATTACATACTGCTGGATACTGCACCTTTGAGTCATAACAGACATCATATGCAGTATTAAGGTCGGTTTTGGAATCGACAAAAGCATGGCAGATTCCGTCAGAATGACCAAGGACAGGTATCCTTGTGTTGTCCTGTATGAATTTTACAAATGTGTTGGAACCTCTGGGTATCAGGAGATCAATGTACTGGTCCTGTGTCAGGACATCCATGACCTCCTCTCTTGTTTCCATAAGCTGGAATGCATCTTCAGGTACTGATTCAGTATTTTTTATGGCATCGATTAAAACATCAAAAATAGCCCGGTTGGAATGGGATGCTTCGCTACCACCTTTAAATATTGTAGCATTTCCACTTTTAAGACACAACGACATTACTTGTGGAACGACATCAGGACGTGATTCAAAGATAACCCCTATAACACCTATGGGACAGCTTACCTGATAGAGCTCGAGTTCCTTATCAAGTTCAAGAGAATTTAAAGTTTCACCGACAGGGTCATTCAACTGAATGACATCTTTGATTCCTTCAATCATTCCATCGATTTTATTATCATTTATTTTTAACCTATCAACAAGAGCCTGTGATAGTTTTCCTTCGTCTTGAAATTTTTCAGCGTTTTTCAGGTCTTTGGAATTTTCCTGAAGAATGAAGCTGCGGTGGATGTCAAGCGCATCAGCCATTGATTCAAGCGCCTGGTTTTTAGTGTTTGTGTTGATACTTGCAAGTTTTATTGCTGATTTTCTGGCTGATCTTACTTTATTTTCAATTTCTGACACCATGATTGATAATCTCCTGATAAAATGTTAACCTGATATAATCGGAATATTTTTTCTATCTGTTCAAGAATATTCTTTTGTCATATACTTATCGATGTGTGGCTGTATAATGTTGTTTATCTTCATCGTTTGATTTGATAGTGTAGTTATTATAATCTACATTTTTAAATATATGTCAAATTGCTGATATCATGGATTTTCTGCTAGTATAAATATTCCATCCCAAAACCTAAATATAAAATATTGCCGATTTAGGTAGATTAAATCAGAAATCATATTATTAAAATCAATCATTACAATTATAATTTAACATCAGGAGATCAATTTACATGAACACACGTGAATATATGCTTGGTAATGTTGCAATTGCCCGGGGTATTTTAGAAGGCGGCGGACAGGTTATAACTGGATATCCTGGAACGCCTTCTTCTGAGATTGTTGATACTCTTTCTTCCATGGATAACCGAGATTTCTATGTTGAATGGTCAGTTAATGAAAAAGTGGCTATGGAAGTGGCTGCAGGTGCCTCCATGTCGGGTGTCAATTCTGCTGTAACCATGAAACATGTCGGGCTCAATGTTGCTGCAGACCCATTGATGACACTTGCCTATATGGGTGTGAAAGGTGGTATGATTATAATTGTAGCAGATGACCCGGCCTGCCATTCATCCCAGAATGAACAGGATACTAGGAGGTACTCCCAATTCTCATTGATTCCATGTCTTGAACCCTCAACTCCACAGGAAGCAAAGGATATGATACCCTATGCCTTTGATTTTTCATCCAGACATGGAATACCTGTAATTTTCAGGTCAACCACAAGGATTTCACATGGTAAATCAGATATCGAACTCGGACCGATTCTTGAAAATAAACCGGCTCCGGGTTTTGAAAAATCAGTTGAAAGATGGGTGATGATACCCAAAAATGCCCGTATACGCCATCCAAGTTTGCTGAATATCCAGGGTGATATCAAACAGGAGCTTCAGGATTCGAAATGGAATGAACTTACAATCAATAATGACTCCAATTTCGGTATTGTTGCATCTGGTATTTCATATGTATATGCCAAAGAAGCACTTGACAGATTGGGTGTTGAAGCATCCGTTTTGAAAATAAATACCTACCCAGAGCCTGATGGTTTGATTCTTGAAATACTTGAAAATGTTGATACCTTACTGGTTATAGAAGAACTGGAACCTGTTGTAGAAGAGCATGTCAGGGCACTTGCCAATGATTTTGGTGTTGATGTCAGAATACTTGGAAAAACCGGAAAAAATGGAGAATTTGTTCCCAGAGTTGGTGAACTAAATATAGATAAATGTGAAAGAGCAATCAACAGTGCACTTGGATTAACTTATAATAAGCGTCCATCCAGATTAGAAAGTGACATAAAACTTCCATCCCGGCCACCTGCAATGTGTCCCGGCTGTTCCCACAGAGCATCGTATTATGCCATGAAAAAAGCCTTTGGTTCTGATGCGATATATCCTAATGATATTGGATGTTATACCCTGGGTGTACAGGGGGGAACAGTTGATACAACACTTTGTATGGGTGCAAGTATAAGTGTTGCTTCAGGTATCTATCAGTCAGGAGAAAAAAAGCCTATATGCTGTGCAATAGGTGATTCTACATTCCTTCATACTGGTATAAATTCGCTCATGAATGCAGTTTATAATAAAGCAGATATTACTGTGACTATACTTGATAACCGTGTAACAGCCATGACAGGTCACCAACCAAATCCTGGTATGGGTAAAACTGCAACCTATGAAAATACAGTGGAGATTTCATTTGAACACCTCTGCAAGAGTCTTGGTACAGAATTTGTAGAGGTTGTTGACCCTTATGATTACAATAGGGCAGTAGAGGTTTTCAAACGAGCAAAGGAATATGGTGGAACTTCAGTTGTTATATCACAGCAACAGTGTGTTATTGATGCCAGACGTGCGGGAATTAAACGCAAACCGTACACTATAGATAAAGATAAATGTACAGGTTGCAAGCAATGTGTTTATTTCGGTTGCCCTGCAATAGAGTTTGATGCATCTCTTAAGAAAGCTAGAATAAATTCGATGTGTACAGGGTGTGGTGTATGTGCACAGCTTTGCAAATTTGATGCCATTATGGAGGTTAAAAAATGAGTAATAATAAGCTGGATCTGGTGATAGCAGGTGTAGGTGGTCAGGGTACAATACTTGCATCTGATATTATAGGTAAGTCGTCTGTCCTTGAAGGTTTACCTGTTCGTGCCGCTGAAACACATGGAATGGCACAGAGAGGAGGTTCAGTAATAAATCATGTGAGAATAGGTACAGACCTTGGCTCGATGATACCTGAGCAGGGTGCTGATGTATTGCTTGCACTTGAACCTGTAGAAGCAATGAGATATATAAATCACTTATCTGAAAACGGGGTTGTTGTACTGAATACAAAACCGATCTATCCGGTAACAGTAACATCTTCTGATGATTACCCTGATGTATCAGATATAATAGAAATTCTAAAAAAGAAATATACAGTATACCCATTGAATGCATCAGAACTTGCAGTAGAGACAGGACATCCACAATCAATGAATGTTGTGATGGTTGGTGCGGTTTCCAGTTATCTTCCAATCAGTAAAGACCGGCTGATAGAATGTATAAAGGAACTGGTACCTTCAAAAACAGTGGATATTAACCTTAAAGCATTTGAACTGGGCAGAAAAAATATATCCAGAATACTTGAAAATCAATGCTAAATTATAATGTGTACCTTAGGCCATGTAGAAAACCTGTTAAAATCGATATCAATTAAATTATATTTAGTAAATATAATCAATGTCCGAAAGCACATCTAAAAATACCATTGATTCCTGTTAACATTGGTATATCAAGGATTTCTACAGAGCCGTACCTTAATTAAAATATAAATTATTTAATTATGCGCAGGTTTTATATATCATATTATCTTTTAACAGACAACGTTAGATATTAGTATCGTCTTCCTGTGGAATAAAACATTTGCAGGAAGTGTGAAGAGATATTGTAGAAAAGTCGGATTTACATAAGGTGTTCAACAGGCCAATCATTGAAGCCTGCTTTTATGCGCAACAGCGTATAAAAGGACACATGAGTGTTCAAACCTTTTGGTGATGAACATAACTACAAGGGATAGATAAACCCCATTAGTAACGGTAGTATACGACCATAATCAGAAGTAATGTTATAAATAGAACAGATGCTGTCTGTTACTGGATGCCGTATAATATATCGGGTTTATTTCATCCTTAATTAATCGGCTTTTCTATTTGATATTGAATGATACGTGTATATCGAATATACGATTTAAAACATAATCAGAGGTAAAAAAATGCCAGATGTAGGACGACCAAATAGAGGTTCGCTCGCATACAGTCCACGTAAAAGAGCGAAGAGTCACATCCCAAAATTTAAATCATGGCCAAGCCTGGATGGTAATCCTAAATTGCAGGATTTTGCAGGCTACAAGGTAGGTATGACCCATGTAATAATGATTGATGATACAAAAAATAGTGTTACAGAGGGTGCCGAAATATCAGTACCTGCAACAGTAGTAGAAACACCTGATATAGGAGTTGCATCCATTCGTGCCTATGGAGAACTTGGATATGGTATAAAACCAACCGCAGAAGCATGGTCAACAGACCTTGATTCAGATGTTCTGCGGAGGATACAGTCACCTGAAAATCACGACACTGAGAAATCGCTGGAAAAAATCGAATCTTTGATTGATGACGGTACTGTTAAGGAATTAAGAGTGGTCACCTATACACTGCCTGCAAAGCTTACAGGGGTGCCCAAGAAGAAATCAGATATGATGGAAACCGGCATCAGTGGTGGCAGTCTTAAAGAGAAATTTGAATATGCAAAATCAATACTAGGAACAAAAGTAGGCATTTCAGATGTTTTCGGTCCCGGAGGCATTGTAGACATAGCTGCGATTACAACCGGTAAAGGTACCCAGGGGCCTGTTAAAAGATGGGGTATACAGATTGCCAAACACAAACATAAACGTGCAGGAAGTGCAAGGCAGGTAGGTACCCTTGGTCCATGGCACCCAGCACACATTAGCTGGAGAGTTCCTCAAATGGGACAGATGGGATATCATCAGCGTACTGAATATAATAAGAGAATTATCAAGATTTCAGATGACGGTTCAGAGGTAAATCCTGATGGAGGTTTCCTGAATTACGGTGTTGTAAGAGGTAATTACGTGCTCATAAAAGGTAGTGTTCCTGGACCATCAAAAAGGCTGGTAAGGTTCAGAGACCCAATGAGGTCAAAAATATCCAGTACCAAA
>NZ_JBKGYF010000010.1:0-34039 GCF_046546175.1 Methanohalobium sp.
CATTACAAAAATAGATATGACTGCAGTTAAAATCAGAATTTTCTCAAAAATTTCTCTATTTTTCATATAAATATCCCTGCACATTCAAAGCTACTTTTCGAATTATACACTATAGGTTTAATAATTCTCACAATTTTTGGTAACTGTTTTTTCCTATTATATATATGGTTAGCAAATATGCAAAAATAGCAACCACCATTATTGGGACAAGTATACTAATAAATCCAGACGGGTTATACCAGCAGGTAGTATAAGATGTAAATACCGCAAGTAATGTGAGAATCAGCATACTGGTTAATTTTTTCATCAATCGGTAATTGAATTACAGCATTATAGATTTTGCACAAAGGAATTATATAGGGATTATAAACTATATACATAATATAATTCGTATATAATATTTGTATGAAGTTGGCATGATGAATATTTAAAATACAATGGATATGTTAAAAGTCTTTTTACGTGTACAGACCAGTTCATTGTTGAGATAAATCAATCGTTAATTCAGCTATATTTTCTGCATAATTCCTAATACGTATAAAACTATCGAGAACAATGCAGGTAGATGTGGTTGCTGGTTGTTCAAATTCAATTATATTTTTACTTAAATCTTTACTTTTTCTTAAGATTTCATTTGCAGTTTTGGAATCTGAAAGTTTAAATGATTCAACGCTTTCTGAATAGAGGTTTAAAGAAGCTTCTCCGGTATCTATTAGTTTTGATACATCATTTTCTGGTATATTTCTTTCTAATGCTGATACTATCTTGGTAGCATGGTCTCCTATTCTTTCAATATTCCCTGCTACAAGCCGGTAATAAAATGTTTCAATCAGATTTAAACTACTATTTTTTGAAACTTTATTTAAACTCAGACGATTGATGAATTGCTTTGAAACAAGGTAAAACATCTTATCAACTTCATTGTCACGTGTAATGACATCTTCTATTAAATCGTAGTTATTTTCTTTTAATACTGAAAGGGACTCACTTATCATCTGATAAACTATTGCTGACATTCTTGTAAGACCTTTTTCAATAGTAAACCTTTCAGTTTCCAGTAATTCTTGAACAACTATTTTGAATTCAGTTGTTTCAATAACTTCCACACCTATCAAATTCTGGATTAATCCTTTGATTTCATTCTTGAAATCAAATGATTTAAAATCTGCATGAATTTCAAGGTACTGATACCCACCCATTATGTAGGTACCTATTATATCCCGTTTAAAATCTTCTATATCTTTGTTGCCTTGTTCTAGTACCTTGATTAATGGTCTTTTTTTATTAATTCTAGGCGTTATTGCTATTGACCCATCATCCAGATACGAAATAAAAACGACAGTACCTGCTTCAAGACCACTGTTTACAACCCAGTTTTTTGGTAATGTGATAAGGTATGTTGACTTTCCAGAAACTTGAACTTTTCTTGTATCCATATTAGAAAGGTTTAACTCAGTTTGTGAATCTCCTTGTGGCTTTTTTCCACTGGTCATTTATTTAACTCCTCTTATAGTGTTTTCAAATTAAACGGGCTGCGGAAACCATTGAAAAATATAAGTTAAATTTAAAATCGTTAATGTCCTCAATATTTGATAAATGCTAATAGGTAAACCTTATAATTAGAAAAATATAAAAATATATTTTGGATTGATTAAAATTGTGAACAAGATAAGTTATTAATGAAATAAATGAGTTTGATATGTTGTAGATTTTTATCATTTGGATTAGAATTATATTTCAACATTATAAATTTTACATATATAGTTTATATATACTTTAGAAACTATGTAGCTTAGAAAATTCTATTAAAAATTAATCAATTCTTATAATTTCATAACCAAACAGTCCTAGTGCAAAGAGGATAGAAACCATTGACAAAGTGAAAATTGCATTTGAATAATAGGTTTCTCTTATATACCAAGACATGCCACCAAGGAAATGGGTAATACTCATCAACAGAATGATTGAAGCTCCAAAGTAATATAATTTGGTCCCTTCAAGTGCTTTTAATACACTATAAGAAATACCATAATAGAAAAATACTATAACTATGAAATATGGTATCACTACATTGTTTTCAATAGCAAATAATAGGATAGGACTGAATTCATTTTCCAGAATTTCTTTGATACTATCAGCAAAATAGAATGTTAATGTATAATCAATTATTATTGATACACTTAAAAATAGGGGCAATATTCTTTTTTGAAAAATTGATTCTAATATTTGCAAAAACCTGCTCATATCTATTCGACATCCAAAAAATTACTACATATTTCTT
This sequence comes from Methanohalobium sp., assembly GCF_046546175.1. Classification (NCBI taxonomy): domain Archaea; kingdom Methanobacteriati; phylum Methanobacteriota; class Methanomicrobia; order Methanosarcinales; family Methanosarcinaceae; genus Methanohalobium; species Methanohalobium sp. Next base: position 2,282 of record NZ_JBKGYF010000010.1, read on the forward strand.
CTTTGATTATGTATTATAAAATTTAAATCATAATATTTAAAAATATTCTTGAATGAACTATTATAGTTCAACACAGATTATTTGTTACGAATATACAATACGTCTTATTATTCGTCAAAAGGATACAAGTAACAAATATAGAGTTATTGACTATAAATAAAAACATGAACTTATTAAAGTTCATATTAATAATTTAATCTATTTCCAAGTTCTTCGACTTGTTCATCCAGGTTTTTGTCGTACCTTATCACAAAACAGGGATATTCCATTAAGTCTAATTTATCTCTTTTCTTTTTATCATCACTTTTTACCGAATCTTTATCATGATCTGGTCCATCTACGAAAACTATAGTAAGGTATGTAGTTAATTATACACAAACAGCATATGAGATTATCATAAAAACATTGTTCATGGAACTAGAAAAATATCTGTCATTTGCTAAAGCATGGATGAACAAATTCTATAAAATAATACTTACAGAGTTGCGATTATAATTAGAAATAACTATGATGATTTTCAACGTTACATGAAACATCAAAAAATGTAATGTTAAGCTTTAATTATTTTTTCTCATCAACAGCTATAATAATTGTCACAATGTTACATGGAGTTTAGCCATGACTAGGTACAACTTAAATCCTTCTTTAATTGCACGATACTTTTACCATGATTGTGAACGTTATCTTCGATATCATGCTACTCCTCTAAATGAAAGGAATAATGAAGGCATTCCTGAAATAGAACACGATCAAAACCCTATAATGAGAATTTTACTAAAGACAGGTATTGAGTGGGAAGAAGAAGTAATTACTGACAAATTGGGTGATAATGTAATAGTTCCTGAAGGTGAAGGAGCTTTAAATGAACGGGCTCATACATTCGCTGAAACACTAGATATTATCAAGGGCATAAAATCAGGTCAAAACATATATCAACCTACAATACACGTTCCTAAGCAGTTTTTAAAAAAATACAACCTCTCATCAGACCTATACAGATTTCCTCCATGTAGACCTGATTTAATAAGGCTTATAGAAGATAATGAAAAGAATGTGCTGCAGATAATCGATATAAAAGCTAGTGATGATATAACACCAAGCCATCGGGTGCAAACAGCATTATATTCATTGATGTTGCAAGAATCTTTAAAAGAACAGGGTTTTGATATTAAAGTAGACCTGAAAAAGGCAGGCATCTGGCTCTATGAACAAGATGAACCCGAATTATTTGACCTGCATTTCGATATTAAGATGGTGGAAAATTTTCTTCAGAACCATTTACCTGTTATCTTAAAATCGCCTATTGATAAATTATCCTGGCATTTATATCATAGATGTGAATTATGTGAATTCTATCGACACTGCAAATCAGAAGCAGAAGAGAATGATTCTGTATCAATGATTCCTTATTTATCTTCAAGCGGTAAAAAGTACCTATGTAATGACAGGTTATCATTAAATTCTCTATCTGAATTAGAATCGTTTTTAAAAAAAGATAATGCAGAAAAATACCTGGAAGATTGTGGGTCCCTTAGAAATCAAGGGCATAAATTATTAACTACAACTCAAGCTTTAAAAAATAACGAGCCGGTCCTTACAGACAGAATTTCACTGAATCTACCGATTAATGAAGGTGTAGCTTTATTCATCACGATACAAAATGACCCAGTTTCATCCAAGATATATGCAATAGGGTATAGAAGGTTTAAAGGAAAACAAGTATATGAAAATACAACAAATGAAAATATCTACATTGCCAATAATCCAGATGAATGTACTGATATCCAGAAAAAGTTTCTAATTGATTTGTATGATGAACTAAAAATTTTGCATGATTATAACCGTGAAAGAGAGTGGTCTGAACAAAAATCGCTTCAAACTTATGTTTTTGACAGTTATGAACTACAATTGTTCTATGACCTCCTTAATGATTTCACCAAGGACTACAAAATGGCACCTGTAGCCCTCAGGTTGCTTTTCTATTTCCAGAATACGAAATTAGCCGGCCAGGTAGAACACCCATCTACTGAAATAAAACATCCTACAGTAGTTTTAACAAACGAGATTGACCAGCTTGTAAGTTTACCGGTTCCATTTTCATTAAGGCTACCTGAAATATCGAAAGTTCTTCAGAGTCCTGATTTTAATTATGATTTTGAGCCTAGCGGACTTTTCTGGTTCGAACAGAGTAATGTCATGAAATCCGATGCTATTACAATGGTCTGGGATGGGACTAGACCCGAAGCTACAGAATGGATAAAAAACGAACTATCTAAAAGGCTGCTTGCAACGAGTAGTGTATTAGAAGGTCTGCGTTACATTGCAAAGGATAAATTGATTACATGGTCACAGAAATTCAAGATACCGGATTCTTACTATTTTGAAAATAAGGAACTTTCAAAACTGTCATTCCTAACTCGATATGAATCTTATATGGCTGCTATGGATATCCGCGAAAAAAGATCTCTTCCCAAATCAGAACGAATCAGAGAAGGTATAAGTGTACCTGTCGAATGTATGGGTTTAAACATTTGGAGAGTTACAAAACCTATCGATTACACTCTTTTTGAGAAAAATGAAGAGTTCAGTCATATTTTAGTACCTGAGAATGAAGAGGGAGAAAAAGCACAGATATCATTCGATGATTACACTTTCCGTTCTGAAATAAATGATTCTGGAAATACAGGTGTAAACTTTGCAATCATAGATGAAAAGAAAGTGGACCCAAAAGATGGGAAATTGAAATTGTTATATCTGGATGTCAAATATAACAATAACCAGGAACATTTCAATACAGGTGACAAAGCAGTTCTTCACCCAAGGTTTACAGATTTTACATCCAGACGGATCATGAGGAAATTAAGAGAACTGGATGAACTGGATGATAGTGGATTTCTGGAACTTATAAGGACGCCACAAACGTTTAACAAACCAATATATGAAGCTGACAATCTATTAAACGAAGCTCTTTATTTGAGTGATTCATCTGGATTTACATCTAGTCAGATGAAAGCTTTTGAACATATGGTTAATAACCGTTTAACTCTTGTTTGGGGACCACCTGGAACAGGCAAAACCTATTTCCTTTCAAAATCCGTTCTTAACATCCTACAAACATGGAAAAATAAGAGTTATAGATTCCATATAGCAATCACTGCATCTACACACGCTGCTATCGAAAATCTTCTACTAAAAATCCAGGAAATTTCGAATGATTATGGTTTCGATGATTTACCTGTTTATAAATTGAAATCCGCAAAAACTGCATCTGGTAAAAGGTCACTACAAGTTTGTCCAGAATATGAAGTGGACGATTTATTAAGCATCCAACATTTAGTGGTCGGCGGCACTGTTAATAGTCTGGATAAAATTGGTAAAAAAATACCTACCATAGATATGCTTATTGTTGATGAAGCATCCCAGGTCAAACCTGCTGAAATTGCTCTCGGAATGTCTATAATTGATTACGGAAAAAGACTGGTCCTTGCAGGTGACGATCTACAACTTCCGCCTATAATCAATGGTGATTATCCAGAATCTGATGATGAGCTACCAGGTTTACATGACTCTATTTTTTTCTATCTGCGTCACAGGGATAGTGAAAATAATCCTTATACATATCAGCTTCTTGAAAACTGGCGTATGAACAAAACATTATCCAGATTTTCTGCAGAAACGCTTTATGGATTGGATTATAAACCTGCAACAGATGAGATAGGTTTACAGAAGCTGGAATTTGGCACACCTTTACAAACTAATGGTTTAACTGAATCTTATTATAATTTGCTCGTATCTATAGTTGATACAGAGTATCCTTTAACAGTTTGTATTTTGGAAAACGTTCAAGCATCAGTAGAAAATGAAATCGAAGCAGAAATCGTATCAAGGTTATCAGTTTTGCTTCGTGATAACCTGTTATCTGAAGATGGAAGATATTATCCGGATAATGAAGAAGGAGACAGGAAATTTTGGAAAGAAGGACTTTTTATCGTGAGTCCCCATCACTCCCAGATAAGGACTATACATAATCATCTGGATTCTTTGAGGAGATGGAACCATCATCCATTTGTGGATACTGTTGACAAGATGCAGGGTCAGGAGTCACAGGCGGTTATTGTAAGCTATGGTGTAAGCGATGTTGAAACTGCACTAAATGAAGCTGAGTTCATTTACAGTCTTAATAGGTTGAATGTATCTGTTACAAGAGCAAAATCCAAATGCGTACTGTTTTTACCTCGTCCATTGCTTGAACCATCTGTTGAACTTTTACAGAATGAAGATGCATCTAGTGGCTTTCATCATATGTTAAATCTAATTGATTTTTGTAGGAAATATGGAAAAAAAGAATCATTTGAACTTGATTTTGATGGCAAAAATGGTGTAAATCTCACAGTATTAAAAGGTAAATATTAAATATTTAGTATATGAGATGACTGATTTAGAATTGTATATGGTCTTTAGGGAATTCTTGAATGACATAATATGTAAAGATTTACTATAGAGGATTTCGATTTCAGGGGCTTTGCACAAAAAGTCAATTAAGTCATTACCTAAAAATAGTTTATTTTCAGTATTGCTATATAAATAATATTTGTAAACAACTAAGAAAATTACTATTTATTATAGTCAATAACTCAATATTTGTTGCTTATAATTATATTAACAAATGATGACAGACATTGCAAATTAATAACAATTAATCTGTGCTCAACTATATCTTAGAGAAAATAAATAAGTACTTTGACATTGATTATAGTCATAAGTTTGGATATTATTTGACGTAGAGTCTAAAATATGCATGGCGGATAATTCAGTATAATTCTATTTTCAAATACGGTCACTTGAGAATATGGAACTGATAAAATACGAAGGAATAGATATCTCCTATAACGGGGTGAACATTGTATCAGATTTTAACTTATCCATTTTTAAAGGTGAAAAGGTACTTGTAAAAGGAAATTCAGGAACCGGCAAATCAACATTGATGAAACTATTACTGGGTTTTACCCAACAAACATATGGAAATCTATATTTTCAGGGTGAAATCGTAGATGAGAGCCTGGTATGGGATATAAGGGAAAAAGTAGCATATGTACCACAGGAACTCGATATTGGAGATGGTAATGTTGATAATTTTATAAATGAAATCCTTTCATATCAGGTTAACAGGTCATCACTGGACTATAGTAGAATATACTCTCTTTTGAAACAGTTCAATCTTAAACAAAACATACTTAGCAAAGATTTTGAAAATCTGTCAGGTGGAGAAAAACAGAGGATTGCAATTGTGATTTCACTGCTGATTAATAGGTACATATACCTCCTTGATGAACCCACCTCAGCACTTGATTTAAATTTGAAAAAGAAAGTAGTAGACCATTTTATTGAAAATGGGGATTTAACTGTTTTTATAGTATCCCATGACAGTGAATGGGAACGGGAAAGGGTAAAAGTAGTAGACATCACTGATTACCAAAACGGACCGGGGTCATATACAGGTTTATGATATATCAACAATATCCCTTGTACTGTGCTTTTTAATGTTGCTTGTACCTCTTGCTATAAGCTATCTATTGAATCTGGATTTGATAAAATCAACATTTAAAAGCATATCCAGAATGACCCTTCAGCTGGCTTTTATAGGCATATTTTTAACATTTATCTTCGATTTGAACAGTACACTGCTGAACTTGCTCTGGATATTGTTGATGCTTGTAGTGGCATCACATATTCTGTCATAAAAAGCTCGGATATAAAACTGGATAAACTGTTTGTCCCGTTGTTCCTCTCGTTTACATTGGCCAATCTGGCAGTACTGTTTTATTTCAACAGTTTTGTAATCGACCTGACCAATCTTTTTGAAGCAAGATATTTGATACCTATCGGGGGTATGGTGCTTGGAAACTCCCTGAGAGCAAATATCATCGGAATCAATGGTTTCAGGAACGAAATTAAAAGAAATGAATACCGGTATCTTTACTCTCTGTCACTGGGCGCCCAAAAAAATGAGGCACTTATACCTTATCTAAGAAAAAGCATGATTTCTGCTATAAAACCTACTATTGCAAACATGTCTACTGTGGGTATTGTATTTCTTCCCGGAATGATGACAGGGCAGATTCTGAGTGGCTCAAGTCCGATTATTGCGATAAAATACCAGATTGCGATTATGGTTGCTATTTATGTGACTACTGTGATGAGTGTTATGCTGAGTATAGTTGTTACAATGTATATAGGATTCGACAGACTGGGTATATTCAGGATAGATATTCTGAAAGAGGACAAAAAGAAATCAGCAACCAACTAATAAATTAGATAGCTGGCTTTCTAAGATATATATTTTGCATATTTTCTATATTTTATATACATAATCTATATATGTAATGTTATTTTACTTTACTATGTAAACAAATCATAATTATCCGTTTATGGAGATAATACACAGCTTGATGGCGAATTAATAAATTGGATGGGACGAAATATGTTGAATCACAATGTTAGAGGGATTGTATTTGACTGTTATAATACACTGCTAGATGTCAAAGCAAAAGAAAGCAGTATGAGTACCTATGAAAGGCTAAGTAACTGGTTGCTTTATAAGGGTGTCAGGATAAATCCTGAGGAACTAAGAAATAAATACACCGGTAAAATTATGGACAGGTTCGGGAGGTCTGAACATGAACATCCGGAAATAAGAGTAGAAGAAGTTTTTGCTGAAATCTGCAGGGAAAATGCGTTCTGGAACATAGACGAAGGACATCTTGGGTTCGAAGCTGCACAGGTGTTTAGGTCTTCAGCAATCAGGCATCTGGATGTATTTCCCCAGAGTTCAAAGTTACTTGAAAATTTAAAACATATGCCCATGTGTATTGTATCAAATGGTCAGAGAGCATTCTCAGAATTTGAATTGAAATTCCTTGGATTGTATGACTACTTCGATTTTGTTATCTTTTCATCTGACTTTGGATACAGAAAACCTGATACCCGCCTTTTCCAGACAGCTGTGGAATGGATGGGGTTAGAGCCGTGGGAAGTATTGTCTATAGGAGACCAGCCAAATAATGACATTTATCCACCAGAGAGTATAGGAATGAGAGGCATGCACATCCATGAAGCATGGAAACGATATACTTAATCGATTTTTCTGGATTCAATAAATTATAGTTGTTATGAATCAGAATTCAGGAATTTATCCCATGCATCTTTTATATGCATTGTTTTCATTCCAATTTTTTGGGGTGCATGGATATCATTTTTGGTTTTGTCGCCAATAGATAAGATATATTCTGGTTTTAAATTCATACGTTCAGCTGCGGTCTGAAAAAGACGAGTGTCGGGTTTTTTATAACCAAAATCTGAAGAGAAAATAAGGAAATTAAAATAACCATATAACCCAAGAATTACTAATTCGGGCTCTGAAAACACTCTCTGACCGTTTGATATAATACATTTTGGTATATCATCAAATTTATCCAGTAACTTCAAACTATCTTTGTATAGGGTTAATTTTTTAATTGAAAAACTTCTAAAAGCTTTGGCTGTTTCGATACCCATTTGTTTTTCATCGATGTCCCATATTGCATATTCGCTACAGATCTCTGTAAAGATATTTTCCACACGGATTTCTGGATGCTTGTATATAGACCATTTTAAATGGGTTTGTATTTTGTCCAAGTATTCATCACGCAGTTCTTTAAATGTAATATCTACACCCTGATATAGGAGCCATTTACTGGTTTTTTTGTAGGCAGACTTAGATTCCTTTACTTTGGTATCAAGCAGTGTTTTATAACAATCAAAGATTATGCCGTGTATATTTTCTGTTGGTTCCATTCGTTACAATTGTTTGCATTACCAATATTTAAATTTAGATTCATAGATTTAACAGGAGTTCAAAATTTCAAATAGTTAATGGCTTCCCTTATAAGGTAATCTCGATGTCCATAGTCATGACATATTCTTGCTTCTCTCAGTAACCCATAACTCATGAAAAATGGTAATGTACTTTCAATTCTATAAAGTTCTCCTTCATCTTTGCTGTAACTTTTGAGAAAATGTCTTATATAAGGCTCAGCTTTTTTATCGTCTCCTCTTAAAGCATGATGATTTTTGATTTCAGCACAGAGTACTCCAAGGTCGCGGATATAATTTGCATTGTATAATGAACTTTCAAAATCAATGGCATGGGGTTTTCCGTGGCTGAATATGTAGTTTACAAGGGTAGCATCCTGATGTATCATAGATCCATGTTTTTGTTCAATTCGTGAACTATACCACCATTCTCCCAACAATCGATTGAAATCGTCCCGTTTTGAATGTCCCAAATGAAGATTGTTCAATACTTGATGGAAGTCCGCAAAATCCCGTTTTTTATTATAATAATTTTGTTTGTTTTCGTGGAGCTTACGTAACAGTTTTGACACTTCTGAAAGATGTTTTTTAACAAACTGGTCATGTTCAAAGTACCAACTCAACGGTTTACCAGATATATATTCAGTAATCATTACGCAGTTAAAATGTTTATTTACTGCGATTGGTCTGGATATATTTACCACATCTTTTATTTTTTCAAGTTTTTTAAATTCATTCATCATAGCTTTTTGATAATCATATTTCTTGATTTTTCCCTTTGGCTCTGCAAAAAATTTACCAACAACACTGTATTTTTCTCCCCTGAATTTGTATCTGCAAACTGTATGCGAGGCAGGAACTATTTCAAAAACATCAACTTCGCAATTTTTATGATTTATTTTATCTCCAAGCTCATGAATGAGCCATCCCCTGAAAACACTCTCGGTTTTCAATGTATTAACATAGATTTGTGGTATATGTACCCCCCTTTCAAAACTTAAAAGTTTAAGAGAAATTTTATAAATAAGTACTATAAATCTGTGACTATTTATAAGGACTTTACTGAATATTATGGTAAAAAATTAATTGTTGTTTGAATTTAGTTTGCTTTCCAGCTTTTGTATTAACGCATCAAAATATTCAGCTAATTTAGCATATTCAGTTCCATTGAATCTGTGATTCACTAGTTCGCTGATTTTACTATAGTACCACAATTGTCTCTCTTTTTTTGCAAAAAATTTATTCCATGCATTTCCATAATCCAGAAATTCTGAATTGTTTTTGGATTTATAATCATCAAGGATATTGACAAGAGTGTGGGTTTTATCAGCCCATCGAAGTAATGCAGCTTCTAAGGGTCCATTTTCAACTTTTTTTATAGCTCTTATTTTTCTCTGTTTCCATTCATCTTCATTTTCATTCATTGATTTATCTTCTGTAACATAATCCACAAGTTCTGCAACGTTATCTCCAAACTCGTATTTTATATCTTCTAATTTATACATAGTGCTTTCAATAACATCATGTAGGTATCCTGCAATTATAAGATCTTCACTTGAGTCTATTGATTGAAGCAAATGGGCCACTCCAAAAGGATGACATATAAATGGTCTACCGTCTTTATAACTCCCATCATGTGCTATTGCAGCAAAAGAAATAGCCCTAAATATTCGGGCATTGTTAAATGTATCAGGTTTGATATCCATATTAATTCTCTACTACATTATTTGGAATTGTATCGTTGTTATAAAGTTCAGCGATTGCAGACGAAAAACGGTTACTAAATACAGGTGACATCAAATTATTCCAGGCTTCTGGAAATGTATCCACAAGATTGTTCAATTCTTTATTTCTGAATTCAAGGTAGGATTCTACACCAGGTAGAGACGTATTCGAATCCAAGATACTTAAACCACTTTCACCCCATGTACCATGTTTTAGAAAATCTTCCAATAATTCAATCGCTACAACAGTGTCGTGAAGTTCTCCCAGATGGTCCTGCATTCTTTTTAGGTCTTTAATTATACTCTTTGATTCTGGTCCAAGCACTCCATTAAAAAATTCCAGAGTGTATCTAAGTGTTTTGATGTCTATACGAAGCTGATGTAGCCTTTCGTATGAAGTATCGTTCCTGTTGACCCATTCATCATAAGCTCGAACAGTTGCCAATTGCTGATGTAGAAGTATAGGAAGTACATCCTTTACCTTGTAAGGTACAGGTTTACCATCATCTGAAAACTTTGACATTTTCCAGACACCATCGTCTTCCAGAAGGTTACTGAAATTTTTAACAAATTTATGATATTTATTGCTTTCAAGATATATTAGCATATTACCTCTGGATTTATCCCTTTCAACATTTAGTGTGTCTATCAAGGGATTCAGTTCTGATTTTCTTTCATCCGGCAAATCGTTCAGATAATGTTCGATTTTTTCCATGAATACGTCAAGGTCGCGGACGGAACCCAATTTCTTACGGGTGCGTTTTATTTTTTTTAGTGGCTTGTTCAAAGTATCCATATCAAGGTAATCATTAAAAACTTTAAAGGCAGAACGCATACGCATTGCAGCGACCCGCATATCATGTAATTCTTCGTTATCTTTACCTATGCGGGTACCTGTTTCATGTTTTAACATCTTTTTAAAATGTAAACTCAATATTTTACGCGCAGCTTCGCTCATGGAATCATTTTTAGAAATTTCGGGCGCTTTTTTCTTTTTTGGAATTTGTGATGCATCAGAATTTAAAACAGATATCTCATTATCACTTGTAGTTTCATTCATATTAATAACTTCTTTATTTTTGCCTTGTTTGCTAGATATTATACTGACAATATTTTTATTTATTTCATAGTCATTATTGCGGTTGTTGTCTTTAAAAGGTACATCTGGTTTTATTGATAATTTATGTGACTCATCACCAGATATATTTTTTATATGATTATTATAATAACTGTGGCCGCAATTTGAATATGTACCGGGAATAAAAATTAAATTGTAAAATAAATGCCCTGAAATTAAATATATACCAAATAAATAACCAAATATTATATAAATAATTCTCGGGTATAACCAGTTTTCTGGATAATACGATATGAAAAAAATGATGCTTACTAAGGATAAAACAATACCTACAATGGTTAGATATTTTTCATTACCTTGGTTTATAAGTGCCATATTTATTCCAGAGAGTAACAGCACAAGTGCAGTAGAGAGCAGAGTAAACGTTATTATAACTTCAATATTTTCAGAATAACGTGTAAGTTTTACTGATATGGAAAAAATAATTCCAATAAGTGAAACCAATATACCTGACGAAAATAAAAATAAACCGATTTTACTATATTTATGTGATGATTTGAAACCCATATATAAAAATGGAAAACCAATCAGATAAAAATCTTTATTTATAGTTTTTTACTATTATATCACACATAATATTTTTTGTGTTTTTTATATAAAACATGAATCATACCATCCGCAAGACCCGATTTCGGAACATAAATTTTTGATATATCTCCCCATTTCATGGCAGATAGATAAATTTTTGATGCTGGTAAAATCACATCAGCTCTATCGGGTTTCAATCCAAGCTGTATAATTCTCTCTTCATACGTAAAATTTGAAAGGTAATCATAAACTTTCATCAGTTTTTTGTATTTTAGAGGTTTACCGTATTTTTTATTGGCAAGGTCAAAAAGCTTATTCATGTTCCCTCCACTACCAACAGCAGATATTTGCTGATAATCGGCTGTCACATCTTTTATCCAGTTTTTCATTTCTTTCCATTCGTTTTTGGATACAAGACCTTCAAGTAACCTTATAGTTCCAATATTGAAAGAATTGGAATCTATAATCTTTTTGTTGTCAAAAAGAGTAATCTCTGTACTTCCTCCTCCAACATCTATGTACAAATAAGCTTTACCACCATCCAGAAATTTTTCAATCCGGTTCGAATAAATTATTTCCGCTTCCTTTGAACCATCTATAATATCCAGATCGATACCGCTCGAATTTTTAATTCGTTGAACAATTTCATCTCTATTTTCCGCTTCCCTCATTGCAGAAGTCGCACATGCCATATAATCAAGCGGACTGTATGCATCCATCAGATACCTAAACCCGGTTAATGTGTTCACCAGATGCTGTATTTTCTCTTCAGATATCTTTCCTCTTGCAAATGCATCATCACCCAAACGTATCGGCATTCTAAAGAGAGATACTTTTTCAAAAATCGGTTCTCTTGATTCTTCTGAAACTATCGATAAAAGAAGTCTTACAGCGTTTGACCCTACATCAATTGCAGCAAATTTCATAAATTAGCATCCAGTTTGTTATATTTATCATTCAAAAATTCATATATTTCATATTGAGCACGATGATAGGTGTCAGGATTTTTAACACGGTAAGGGTTACTCTGTGTTTCATTTATTATCCTTGCTTTTTGTGTATCCCTGAACTGAAGATTGAAAAATTGTTTAATCTCCTGCTTTATATTAGGGTCATAGACTGGAGTTGCTACTTCAAACCGATTATCAAGGTTTCGAATCATCCAGTCGGCGGAAGAGATAAAGTATATTTCATCCTCATCATTACAGAAAATAAATAATCGTGAATGTTCCAAAAATCTATCAACTATACTGATAACTTCAATATTTTCACTCATTCCTTCAATTCCCGGTACAAGTGAACAAATGCTTCGAGCAATTATTTTTATTTTTACTCCTGACTGACTTGCTACGTATAATTTATCAATCATTTCTTTATCTACTAAGTTATTCAACTTTATGTAAATATATGCGTCTTTACCTTCCTGTGCATTGTTGATTTCGTTCCTGATTAATTTAGTGAACCTTTCGCGCATATAAAAAGGTGACACAATGAGGTGGTTATAGGTATAATGTTTATAATTGTATTCGAAAAAATCAAAAATATTTTCGATTTCACTGATTATACGTCTGTCTGCAGTGAACAAAGCATGGTCACTGTAAATCCTTGCAGTGGATTCATTGAAGTTACCGGTAGATACGACCCCGTAATTAACCGTTTTATTTTCTTTTCGCCTTGTTATCATACATAGTTTAGCATGTACTTTCAACCCAGGTACACCATCAATTAACCTTGCACCATGCTCTCTTAATTTTTTCGTCCAGTGAATGTTTGCTTCTTCATCAAAACGAGCTTTCAATTCCATGACCACTGTTACGGATTTACCGTTTTGTATTGCATTGATTAGAGCGTTTATAACATTTGAATTTTTGGCGACCCTATACAGAGTTATATAAATGGATGTTACTTCAGGATCAATGGCTGCTTCCCGCAAAAGGTCGATTATATAATCAAATGATTGATAGGGGAAATGCAGAAATATATCTTTCTCATCAATAGCATCCAGTACAGTTCTATGTTTCTCTAAATCAGCGTCTGGTAATTCTGCAAGTTCACCATATTCCATTGAAGAAGACCCTAATTTTGGGAAATTGATGAAATCCTTTGCATTGTGGTATCTACCACCAGGGATAAGATTGTCGAAATTATGCATATTGTATTTTGTTAGAATGAAATCCAGTAAATCTTCAGGCATTTCTTGATCATAAACAAGCCTTACAGGTTGGCCTTTTTTTCTATTGTTAAGACTTTCTGATATTTGTTCAAAGAAACTTTTGGTAACATCTTCACTAATGTCAAGTTCTGCATCCCTGGTCAATTTAACCGTGTAAGCACTTATGGAATCATAATCAAAAAGGTAAAAAACTTCATTAAGTCCGTATCTGATAATATCATCAAGCAGTATGATATATTTTCTATCATCTATCGGTGGAAGGACTATAAACCGAGGTAAAACATCTGTAGGTAGTTCAATCAGTGCGTATTTTGTCCTATCATATTCAGAATTTCGATAAAGGTAGATAGCCAGGTATATTACATGATTTTTAAAATGAGGCATCTCAGAACTATTATCCAGCATAATGGGTACTAATCTGGGTCTGACTTCATGCTCAAAATAATCTTTGACGAATTGCTGTTGTTCTTGATTCAACTCAGTTTCATCGATAATAAATATATTAGCGTTGTTCAAATCCTCTATTAACGTATTAAACACTTTATCAAATCTGTCACGCTGTTTAAGGACAATATTGTGTATTTCATTCAAAACCTCCCTGGGAGACCCACCGCTAGGATCCCTTACTGCGTTTCCTTTTACCTTTGCATCAATTACCCTTTTAAGGGTTCCTACCCTTACACTAAAAAATTCATCCAGATTTGATGAAAAAATTCCTAGAAACTTGATTTTTTCAATTAGAGGAACGTTAGAATCAGTAGCTTCCTGTAATACCCGACCATTAAAAGAAAGCCAGCTTATCTCACGATTTACGTACTTTTTTGCATTTTTTTTCATAATAACCTTAACTCAAATTAAATAGCAGTCGAACATTTTTAATATCTTAATCCAACTAAACTTGTTTAATATATGTAAATTATGCATATATTTTACATAGTAGTATAGAAAATATATATTTGAAGGAGTTAATGATTTTTAGTTTTGTTTGGATTATCCATGTCTAATTTTATGTTGATGTTCTATTATATACATATTTGAATAAATATCTGAATAAACCCTTTCTGTGACCATTTTGCCATTTAAGCTTATATTATATATCAATTAAACAATGTATTTAAGCAGGCATTTGGTTTCTTAGTTTTACTATATATTTTTTGAATAATTATATAATTTATTGGTACAATGTATATATAACTGCAATAAATATAAAGGTAATATAATAGACCCACATCAAAGCCATCTCAAAACCTCAAACATCCCTTAATATTCATGTGGGTCTTATTTCCATTAAAACATAGTCTTTGCATGAGATTAAAAATGCGGTTTACACGGAAACTAAAGGTTTACCCATCAGAAGAACAGAAAAATGTTCTCTGGAATCTATCCGAACAATGCCGATTATTATACAATCTCGCATTAAACGAAAGACTTAAAGAAGCAAAACATAATGGTAAAATCGTTACTTATCAGGAACAACAGAAACGTTTACCTGTTCTAAAGAAAAAGTATCCGCAATACTGGAATGTTCATTCTAAAGTTTTACAGATGGTTTTAATTACTGTTGATTCTGATTATAAATCCTATCAAAAACAAAAAGATAAAGGAATGGAATATATAAAACCGCCCAAATTTAAAAGTCGGAAATATTTCACCACCCTACGGTATCAGCAAAGTGGTTTCAAAATAAATAGTGGTAAAATATCGTTATCTCACAACTATAATGATGTACCCCTTGAATTTAATAATCCTCATAATTTTAAAATCAAAAATGTTAAGCAAGTTATCTTATTTAATGATAAACCCTACCAAGGTAAAGGCGACTACTATGTTGCAGTTACTTATGAACTTAATTTTGACAGATATTCTGACAACAAAATCTATCAAGCAATAGATCTTGGTGTAAGTAAAACTGTAACAGCTATAAATACAAAAGGAAAATTTTTCGAATCAATAACTCCCAGACCTGAAATTTACTGGGGTCCAGTTTTAGATTCATTAAGTAATAGAATTGAAAATTGTAAAGAAAATAGTAGAAAGCAAAGAAAGCTTATAAATAAATATCATAAAATAAACAGAAAGAAACATAACCAAATAAAGGATTATTTGCATAAATTATCTAAAAATATGGTAGAAAATACTAAAGCTAATACTCTGATTATTGGTGATTTAAGTATAAACAACAGCAGTTTTGAAAACAATTACCAGACATATAAAAAGTTAATAAAAAATAACGGTTATCTTTCAAGGTTCATCGAACTATTAACCTATAAAGCAGAAATTGTGGGTAAAAAAGTAATAATAGTTGATGAAAGCCATACTTCTAAATTGTGTTATTCATGTGGAAAACGACATGAAATGACCACCCGAGACAGAATTATGGATTGTGATTGTGGTAACTTTATTGATAGAGATCAAAATAGTGCTATCAATATAATGTTACGTTACCTATCACAATATGCCAATTGGACAGGCTATCGAGATTTTCTCGATAATCTACGACAAACAGGTTTGCCAATGGTTAGGCATCCAGAGGTAAATACTCGTAGGAATATTGTCCAATCTTAAATAAATTTAATTTATATGTTACATGAAACATCAAAAATCATCATTTTCAGGGAAAGTAGGAATCTGTCAGATTTTTATTAACTATAGACATAACTGCTAAAGTTAGTTTATTTAATTTAAGGTTTAGGAACATTAGATAACATATCACGTTCGGTTTCCGAGTTAATTCTTGCATAATATTGCAACGTGATAGCAGTATTCGAATGTCCTAATCCGTACGATATTATTTTTAGTGAAAGTATATCTGTACTCTGATAACCTTAACGATTTAACTTTTGAAGAGTTGTTCGGTGATGATACACGATATATCGATGGCCATGATATTAACAGGATAAGGAGCGTTTAAACAAAATAATTAGAATAGATTGGGTGTCTTTATATTACACCCTTGTTAACTAGTTCTCTGCAAGCTAATATTACTGCTTGTTCTATTTCACTAAATTGTTCTAATATTTCATCGTTGATTTCTGCTAACTCTTTAATTTCTTCTTTTTTCATATTAGCACTTTTATTCATATTTTACAACTCTCTGAAATTTTTTAAATTATCATCCAGAGAGTATGGTTATTTCTCTTTGATGAGTCGAAATTCACTATAATTAGTAATGTATAGTACATAATAGACAAGCATAAATGACATTAAAGAAATTCCAAAAGTATAAAATTAAGAAAAAACAGTGACAGGGAAAGGAAAAATAAAGAAAATCTCTTTTATTTAATAAATGATTACATTTCTAAATAATCTACAAAAAGTTAAACAACATCAAATTCTTGAAACAGCTCTGGTGGTATATATGATCCAAACCAGTAAATAGTAATATCATTTTTCAAAGGCCTTAAACGGTGCACTGTATCGTATATATCCAACTGAAAATCATGAAATTTTTCTAAGAGACGTTTATCAGATGGCAGTCCTTTTTCGATATCATCAAAGTCTGGTATATCATCTCTTGGATAATATGTCAAAAAATGGTTTTTATAATGATGATACCCTGCTAAATATCTCCAAACACAATTAAAACGTCGAATCCTTCATATGTATTTATACCATGACCTGCCCCAAACCAGAAAGCATGAGACCCAAAAATATTATTCTCTCTGTTAAGCCCTTTTATATCTAACTTATTCTCAATCATATATTTATAAGTTAAAAAACACACTCTCATATTATGATTGTATTTATTGTTTTTAACCAGTTTCCATAATTTATCACTATATTCATCATAATAAGATAACATCCAATTTTTGTATATTGTTCTATCTTTACTCATTCTGATTATTTTAGTCCCCGGGTTACTAAATTGGGTTTTATGCAAATTGATTTTAGGTTTATATTCGGGGAATATTTCTCTGAACATCCGTAATTTATGAGTAAATGTGTATCTGTTAAATGATGCACAGTTATACACGATATTCTTCCAAGATATCATTTGTTTATAGAATATTATCCACTCCCACATAATTTCAACATTGAGGTTTCCTATTTTGTTGAAAATAAGGTTATAATATAACTCATTTACATTAATATTGCAGATGTTGTCCCACTTACCTCTGCCATCATTTAAAACAGAAATGTTATGATTATAAACGATTCTGCTAAACTTATTTGTCAATTCATAAAATTTCACATGGTCATTATCCAATATACAATCACGAACACTATTTAGAACAGCCTTATCATCCTCATTTTTAATATTGAGTTTTAAAATCTCGTTTAGGTAATCAGCTTTTAATCGGTTAGAAAAGCTGTTACTTTTTATACCTTCCTCGACGAAAATGTTGTCAAAAGAATTGAAATCAATATCTGTATAAAACAGAAAATGCAGAGGCATAAATACACAATTAGTATACGTTTTGTTTTTGAGTTGACTGAATTGATTTCTATATGAACATCTTCCTTTGCATCGTAGTACCTTGCAAATTAAAGTAGGAGATGAATTACCCAATTTTTTATATAGATCTACGACCCGTTTGTCACCCCTTTGCAAACGGCTGCAGCCCCTTTCAAACCCCCTGAATATCTTGGTTCTAATACCTATTCTTTCTTTAAGTTCATTTAAGAAATCATGTGATGGACCAAGTACCAAATGTCTCTCATGAGGGTTAGAATTAATGTAATCTACCATAGATTGTGTTTTCCCGTAACCTGGTTGCTCTGAATGAATTTCAAGTACTGGTTCAGAACAATCGTTGTAATCATCATTATTGTTTCTAAATTTAGAAACAATCAATTCAACGTTAGAACCAAAATTTTTGTTGTATATCTTCTTATGCTCTGTAGAATCAAGTTCATAACAACAGGAATTGATGAGTTCTGCTAATGTGTCCAACCATGAACCTCAACACTCGTTTTTCAAAATAAAGATAGGGTAAAAAGTTAAAAGTTTATTAACCTCTAACTTCATCTATTTTTTCCTGTACAAGTTGATTCAGTTCACTATCAGACATCAATAACTGCATGACATCTGTAACCTTCTCTTTCTTTTCATCTATATCAATTGCACTTTTTGTATCCAGGGCTCTTCCACAGTTAGCACAAAAACTGGATGTCGGACCATTGTTTTGTTTACATATCGGACATACAGTATTAACCAGTTGAGGACTCTTTTCCTCTTCCTTTTGAACACCATGCATCTGTAGTATAGCATCATCAACATCATTTCCTGAAAGATGGATATAAGTTCTTGGCATTTCAGAACCATTATACCAACCAAGGTGGTCTTCCATTTGAGCTTGCGTCAAATAGTTGGCAAGCTCGGTTGCCCTGCTGTGGCGGAAAAGGTGATTATGTACACGCTTTTTTATACCTGCTCTTTTGGCAGTAGTTTTAATTAACCTTCGGAATGCATCATAACCTATTTGTTTATCGTTATTTCTTTTAGTAATATCAATCCATAAAGGAGCATCAGGGTCATCTTTCAGAGGATGCATGTTCATCCAGTAACTGAGATATGGTACACTATATATTATTCTTACACGTCTTGGACCTGTCTTTCCATCTACCATCAACTTCGCACCATAACGGTCAAAAGTCACGTCTTTGAATCTCAGATTACCTAACTCAGATATACGGAGTGCTGAATCATACAAAACCGAAATTATCGCCTCGTCCCGTGGATGGTTCGCAGCGGTAATCATTGCCTTGATATCATCAGTGCTGAGTAATTCTTCAGGCATTTTTTTGTTCATACCTTTTTTGGGAACTATCCAAGCCGTCATTTGAGGGTCAGTGCCATCATTTAACCATCTAAAAAATCTTTTAATCACGTATTTATAGTCATGTTTTGTCCAATTGCTTCTATTAGACCTTTCAATTCCGCCTACCAACAACTCGATATCGTCTTTGGTCACGTTTGTAAATTCGATACCCTGAAGCCAGTTAGAAATGATATTGAGGGTATTAACATACTTTAGAACCCGGGAAGTTTCATAACCTCTTATAAAAAGATGGTTTTCGAACTTGAAAATGAGTTTTTTGTTATTTTCAGGGTAATCTGCTTTCTGTACTCGTTCTTCTGCCCTTTTTAGATATTTTTCATGTTTGTAAATACCCATGTTCCACCACCATATTTCACATAATATATATTTTTTAAGTTCTGGCTGTGGGGACATGGGGATTAGGATTCACATACTTAAGCCGCCGGGGGGATTCGAACCCCCGACTTGCTGATTACGAATCAGCCGCTCTGCCACTAAGCCACGGCGGCGTTTTGATATTCATCATCCCAATATCGATGTAACAATTTAACAATTTCGCCTTAATTAATTGACCTTTACATCTATACATATATTGAATTCATGGGGTGCATAAGACCTTACCACCCTTTTATTAACAACTTCGATTTCTCTTCCATAACTTTTAGCAGTGTTTTCTATAAGTTCCAATGATGTATCAAAGAGGTCATTTTCAGGGTTTATATCATAGTAATGAATTATTCCGCCTAATTTTGTAGTTCTGACAGCTGTACCCAGAAAATCTTCTGCACTATGAGGTAAATTCATTATTACATGGTCGGCAGTGCCTGCAAATTTCAGTGCCTCAATATCAGCATCACCCTCAACAGTCACTACATTGTTCACAGAATTCAATTCAATGTTCCTGCGTAAAAATCGTATTGCTGATGGGTTTTTATCGATTGCAATAACCTCTTTGGCTTCTGTTTTTTTCGCAACCAGAATACTGTATGGTCCCACACCAGCAAACATATCCACAACTGCATCTCCTGAACTTATCTGTGATAAAACCCTCTCACGTTCTGTTGATAATCTGGGGGTAAAATAAGCTTCTGCAATATCCACTGCATACTTGCATCCATGTTCCTTGTGAATGGTTTCGGTCCGGTTTTCACCTGCAATTACTTTCACGTTTCTGACCCTGTATTCACCACCTACCGGTGCAATCGTCCCAAGAACAGTTTTGATATTGGGATGGACTTTTAGAATTGTGTCTGCGATTCTTGAGGATTCGGGTTCATTATCTGAATCAATAACTGCTATATCACCTACTATTTCATAATGTGGAACATAACCCAGCAAGTCCTCAAAAGTAGGTTGTTTTTCCATTAGTTCAAATTCGTAATCATCAACATTAATATCTTCTAAGATTTGTTTAAGTTGTAATAACTCCTGTATTGCTGGTTCCCTTAAAACCGGGAAATACAGGAAAACATCATCAGAAGATATTTTTGCAGATGCATCCAGTATACCCTGTTCTATAAGTATGCGCCTTATAGGTTCACCCTTTTTCTTTGGTACCTGTATCCCTTTTTGCTTCATGTTCTACCCTTATTAATCTTAACCTATAACAAACCATATACCGAACATAATCAGGAAAATGCCACACATTCTCATTATCCACTCATGTGTTTTAGCCGAAATAAGTTGTTTACCACGGCTAAAAGAAGTGGATACTGCACTATACCATCCAAGGTCTGCCATCCAGTGACCAACTACAAAAAATATAGCTCCCATAATACCTGTTTCAAACCCACGAAGCACAAGAGCACTTCCTGCTGTAAACCACCACATCCAGAAATATGGATTTGAAGCAGATGTAATTACACCTGAAATAATTGGACTGGTTAATATATCACTTGAACTGCTGTAAGAATATGTATCATTCACAGGGCTTTTAACGGTCATCACACCAAATACCATGAGAGCAAATCCACCTACTACAGAAATAATTGAAAATAAACTATCATTTATAATAGAACTCATCCCAACAATAATTAGCAATGTTATAATAGACTCTATCAATGCATGTCCAAGTACAATCTCTGGACCCGCAGTCCACCCTTTTTTGAACGAGTTTTCAATGGTTGCAAAAAGCATAGGACCTGGGACTATTGCACCTGTAAGCCCAACTCCCAACCCTATCAAAAACATATCAAATGTTCCCGGCATTGTATACATATTACAGCACAGTGGAATCTAATAAGTTGTCCTTAGTATTATAAAATCAGCGCAATCGATAAAAAAACTCAAAGGCAAATGACTTAACTTGATTTACCGTTGCCTTTGAAAAAATTTAGAGAATTATTTCAATATCCAATTCTTCAGACAGTTCTTTATATCTGTTACGTATGGTTACCTCTGTTACACCTGCTACATCGGCAACTTCACGCTGGGTTCTCCGTTCCCCGCACAGAATAGATGCGATATAGATGGCAGCAGCTGCGACCCCTGTTGGTCCTCGACCACTTGTAAGTTCCTTCTCTGAAGCCTGTCTCAGGATTTCAACACCCTTTGACTGAACTTCACCTTTTAACTTAAGACCTGAACAGAATCGTGGGACATAGTCGATAGGTGAAGTAGGCATGAGTTTTAGTGATAGTTCCCTTGAGATGAAACGATAGGTTCTTCCAATTTCCTTTCTGCTTACCCTTGAGACTTCACCGATTTCATCCAGGGTTCTGGGTACACTGCACTGTCGGCATGCTGCATACAGAGCTGCAGCTGCAACACCTTCGATACTCCTTCCACGTATCAGGTTTTTGTCCACCGCCTTGCGGTAAACCACTGCAGCAGTCTCACGCACAGTTCGCGGTAAACCAAGAGCTGATGCCATACGGTCCAGTTCTGATAAGGCAAAAGCAAGGTTTCTTTCGGTAGCATTACTTACACGGATTCTACGCTGCCATTTCCTTAATCTGTACAGCTGTGCTCTGTTCTTGGATGAAATCGACTTACCGTAGGAATCACGGTTTCTCCAGTCAATCATTGTGGAGAGGCCTTTATCATGTATGGTATAGGTCATGGGTGCCCCTACTCTGGAGCGTTTCATCCGCTGGTCATGGTCAAATGCCCTCCATTCAGGACCCTCATCAACCAAATCGGTATCAATCACAAGTCCACACTCTGAACACACCAGTTCTGCACGTTCATAGTCCTGTTCAAGGTTGCGACTACCGCATTCCGGACAATTTGTAACTGAAGATTCAGTTTCAGAAGATTTCTCCTTCTCTTTTTCCTTACGTGCTTTTATCATTTCACGTATTTTTTCACGTTCTGAGGTATCGGAATACCTGACTCTTTCTACTTCAACCATTAAACATCACCTGTATACCAGCAACACTATATTTTTGAACACCAACAACCTGCCAACATACCAACATTATTTAATATACACTCTTTCATTTACATAATTTTGTAATTCAGAATTAGTTATTTTATTGGAAACCTTGATAACCACATATGGCCGGCTGACTGGTCCAATGATATCATTTATTTTTCCTACCGGCTTGACCGCTTTATTTAAAACAACGGAATTAATTTTAGGCGCTTTTTTGAATGCATCAGTGGGTTTCAATTCATCCATTCGAACGATTATGTTGTGATTTTTTGAAAGATGTGATACTATTCCTAATTTTTTCATGTTTGATTCAAACAAGATAGATGTATATAAATAAATTTGTTACTATTTATAATGGCATCTTATAATATATAAAAATATCGTAAGGGATTTAAAACTTGCTATTTATCCTATAAAAAGTTTGATTTTTTAGAGACAACATCACGAAGGTTTCAGATATAGATTTAACTTTTACTAACAATATTAAATGTCAGTTTTTTATATAAAAGTTTCGTAAAGAGTATATAACCCAATATCGAAATACAAAAAAATATGTGTTAACAAAAAATACAGTAATGCATTTAAAACAATAAAACCACAACCTTATATAAAATAAATAAACTATCCTAGCGAAATAACCTATAACTATTAAGTCAAATATTACGGATTTATAGATAAAATAGAGATATTTCCCATGGAGGAAATTTGGTGACTGATAAAAAATTTGTGTATTTTTTTGGAGATAATCAGACTGAAGGCAGCAATAAGATGAAACATCTACTTGGTGGTAAAGGTGCCAATCTTGCTGAAATGGCAAACCTTGGAGTTCCAGTACCTCCTGGATTCACAATATCAACTGAAGCTTGTGTACTGTACATGAAGAACAATGATTACCCAGATGGGATGTGGGAGGAAATAGATAAAAATATAGATAAACTGGAAAAATCCACCGGTAAAAGATTTGGAGATCCTGATAACCCATTATTAACCTCTGTTCGTTCAGGAGCTCCTATTTCCATGCCCGGTATGATGGATACTGTGTTGAACTTGGGTTTAAATGATGATACTGTTAAAGGGCTTGCAAAAAAAACAGACAATGAACGGTTTGCCTACGACAGCTATCGACGATTTATCATGATGTTTTCAGATGTTGTACTCGGTATTGACACCAGCGAATTTGAGAACCTTATCCAGCAAAAGAAAGATGAACTTGGTGTCACCGAAGATACAGAATTAGATACTGAAGCAATGAAAGAACTAGTAGACAAATTCAAAGCTACATATAAAGATAAAACCGGTTCTGACTTCCCACAGGAAATAAAACAACAGCTTCAAATGTCTATCAACGCTGTTTTTAACTCATGGAATAATGACCGTGCTAAAAAATACAGACAGTTGAACAAGATTTCAGATGAACTGGGAACTGCTGTAAACGTTCAGGCCATGGTATTTGGAAACATGGGAGAAACATCAGGAACAGGTGTCGCCTTTACCAGAAATCCTGCAACCGGAGAGCAGGAATTCTACGGTGAATACCTGACAAATGCACAGGGTGAAGATGTAGTAGCAGGAATAAGAACTCCAAAACCCATAAAATCGCTCAAAGAAAACATGCCTGATGTCTACAGACAACTCGATGATATTACCCAGAAGCTTGAACAGCACTACAAGGATATGCAGGATATCGAATTTACCATTGAAATGGGCACCCTCTATATGCTTCAGACCAGAAACGCAAAACGTACCGCTGCTGCAGCTTTAAAAGTTGCTGTTGACATGGTCAATGAAAACCTTATTGACAAGAAAACAGCCATTATGAGACTTAAACCCAGTCAAATCGACCAGGTATTACATCCCATGATTGACCCAGAATCTGAACTGGACCTGCTGTCAACAGGGCTTGCAGCATCACCAGGTGCAGCCGTTGGTAAGGTGGTATTCAGTGCAGAGCATGCCGAAGAAATGGCCAACAAAAACGAAGATATAATACTGGTACGTACAGAAACATCACCTGAAGACATAGGAGGCATGCATGCAGCCAGGGGTGTGCTCACAGTACGTGGCGGAATGACGTCCCATGCAGCTGTAGTTGCAAGGGGCATGGGCAAACCCTGTGTATGTGGATGTGACGGAATAACCATTGACATGAAAAAAGGACAATTTACTGCCAAGGGATATACTGTAAAAGAAGGTGAATGTATATCCATTGATGGATCTGAAGGAAAAATCTATATCGGAGAAGCAGAACTTAAAATACCCACAGTCAGTGAAGAACTTGAAACGATGCTCCAATGGGCTGATGAGGTCAGAAAACTCAAAGTACGAACAAATGCCGACACACCTGAAGATGCTACTCTCGCCCGTGAATTCGGTGCCGAAGGTATCGGACTTTGCAGAACAGAACATATGTTCTTTGGTGATGACAGAATACCTGTG
Source organism: Methanohalobium sp. (assembly GCF_046546175.1). Classification (NCBI taxonomy): domain Archaea; kingdom Methanobacteriati; phylum Methanobacteriota; class Methanomicrobia; order Methanosarcinales; family Methanosarcinaceae; genus Methanohalobium; species Methanohalobium sp. The sequence continues at coordinate 27,270 of NZ_JBKGYF010000010.1, forward strand.
GTCCGGGAAATGATCATGGCTGATAATAAAGAAGATAGGGAAAATGCCCTGCAAAAACTTCAGCCCATGCAAAAGGATGATTTTCTGGCTATATTCCGTGCAATGGATGGTTATCCTATCACCATACGATTGCTCGACCCTCCATTACATGAATTTCTACCAAAATACGAAGAACTGATAGAAAAAGTAAAAAAACTTGAATCAGAAGGTGGAAGTCAAGAAGAAATAGATAAGGTTAATAATTTACTCAGAAATGTAAGTGCATTAACAGAAACCAATCCCATGCTCGGTCACAGGGGATGCCGTCTTGGTATAACTTATCCAGAAATCTATGAGATGCAGGTAAAAGCTATAATAGAAGCAGCTTGTGAGCTCACCTCTGAAGGCATGAATGTTATACCGGAAATTATGATTCCACTGGTATCAAACGAAAAAGAACTTGATTTTGTGAAGAAAACTGTAACCCAAACAGCTGAATCAATAATGAAAGAAAAATGTATAGATATTAGTTATCTGTGCGGTACCATGATTGAGTTGCCAAGAGCTGCCCTGACTGCAGATAGAATCGCAAAGGGTGCAGAATTCTTCTCGTTTGGTACCAATGATTTGACCCAGACAACTTTTGGGTTCAGCAGGGATGATGCAGGCAAGTTCTTACCCTTATATATCGACAAAGGAATACTTAACAATGACCCGTTTGCGGTGCTTGATCAGGAAGGTGTCGGTGAACTGATGAAGATAGGGATTGATAAGGGTCGAAGTTCACGTCCGGATATAAAAATAGGTATCTGTGGTGAACATGGAGGAGACCCCGAATCAATCAGGTTCAGTTATGAAGCTGGATTGAATTATGTAAGCTGTTCACCATACAGAGTTCCTATTGCAAGATTAGCTTCAGCTCAGGCGGTATTGCAGGAAGAAGAGGAGGACTGAAAAACCTACTGCGGGTATATTCACCCTCAGTAATTTATTTTTAAGAGGGTGAAATCCCAGTTTAATTTTTGACTGATAAAGTGCTATCAGTTGACAAAAATAAAAAATGGTTAACCCGTTTTTGGAGAATAGTATTTTTTTAGAAGTGTTTCGCAGTTTGAGCAAGATACAACAAACCAGTTGCCCACTTCACATGTTCTAAACTTGTTAAACAACGATGAACTGCAATTTGGACATTCATAATAATTTCTAAGATAGTAAAGATAAAATTCAGGGTTGTCCTTAAGCCATTCAAGAACCACATTCATATTTTCGAAATAACGCTTTTTGGATGAATGTTCTGAATATTCCATTGCAGTTATCGTCCGATTTGATTTCCTTCTTGTATAACTGGATGAATCTTCCAATATATTATTATAATCAGATGTAGGTTTGCCTGTTAGGTATAGATGACTAACAAAGCCATCAAAATCTTTTGATTTGTTGTTATTAAATGTGTTTATGAAGTAATCTGTCATAATATCTTCGAGTATGTCAGCACATGCAGTACATATATTGTAGCTTTCATATTGTTTGGAATCCTGTACATCACCACATATTGTACATGTTCCATAAAGTGGTACTATCATTTTATTTCCTCCTATTATTCAACCCGCCGTAGTTTTGTTGCTTCTCTTGTAAACATTACAGGAAAAAGGTTCAGAATACCAAGAAGGTCACCTTTTCTTATATGTCCAGTTTCTTGACCTAGTATATAGGCTGTATTTACCAATCTCTCATCTTCCACAGGTTTACACCCACCTTTTGTACCTATTTTAAGCACAGAGGCAACTGCATGCTGTGAAAAAACACATGGCATTGCAACCATATCAGGTTCTATAAGAATTTCTTTTACTGGTATTTTTTTATACTCCCCTGCCCTGATATCAACATCCCCATCTGCTACGATCATTTCCCATTTTGCACGGGTCTCCATAGTAAATTCATATGGTGATGCTTTTACCTTTGTAGATTTCAGTTCTCCATTTTTACGCGATACTACATGAACGATTTCTGATGACATCCGATCACCAGGTTAATATGTGGGTTATTTTGTATATATAGTTTTCTAGGATCTATCATGAATAATCATTATATCAATGAATAAGGTTACAAATACAAAAAACTGAATGATTAAATTTTAACTACTTATTCCGAATTTTCTCTTATTATTTCGTTGATTGTATGTGCCTGTTCCATCGATGAGCCCTTGAGGTTTATGGTGTATTCTTCATTGCAGGTGACAAAAGTAATCTGTAAATCTCTCAGGAACTCTCTTATCAAAAATCCGATTACAAATACAGAACCACCTGTACCCATGATTACAAAACCAGATTTTGAAAGTATATCCATCGGATTGTAGTAACCGGATATTAAATACGATAAAAGTCCGATTAACAATATTAATGGACCAATCCACAATAGCCAGTAGTAGTTTTTATAACCAGCGATTATAGATGAGATGTGTGCATAGGAAATATCTTTAAAATTTTCTTTTTTGTTTATTAGCCCTGTAGGTTTTAAAGATATAATCCTTTTGTTTGTGAAACCGATTTCAGTTATCATCCGGGTTTTTATTTTGTACAAAACTTCTTCATCATCTGTCAGGTATTTTTCAAATACACTCAATATAACACCTATTTTATATTTTCAAAATTATACTATATAAATTGAAGACTTAATAAAAATGAATCATTGGAAAAATTAAATAAACCAGAATGGTAAATATCACAATGGGATTCTCTAATGGCTGGGTTTTTTTATTTTTCCTTTACTACATTACTGGTAATATTTATTTCCTTTCTTATTGTAAGGGGTGCATCCATCGCTCTGATGCTTACTGGTCTTGACCAGAAAAGGTCCAGATTTCAGGCGCTATCAGCTTTCACAGGCACCGGTTTTACAACAAAAGAAGCAGAATTAATTGTAAACAACCCCAGAAGACGGCGAATTATAACTTGGCTCATGATACTGGGTAATGCAGGAATAGTAACAGTTATTGTGACCATGACATCAACTGTGGTTGTAAGTGAGGGTATCCAGATACCTATAAACGTAATCATTATCCTTGTTGGTATAATGGTTGTTTACAAAATAGCAACACATGCCGGTTTTTTGCAAAAATGGGATGTATTTATAGAAGACAGACTTTTAAAGACTACACAATTTGAGGAGGAGGCAACTGAAAGACTGCTCCATCTTCTTGAAGGTTATGGGTTGATAAGGGTGATTATAAATGATGAATCCTCTTTTGTAGGAACACCATTAAATGAACTGAAATTATCTGAAAAAAATTTGCTGATACTTGGAATAGAACGTAGCGGTGACTGGATTCCAGTTCCCAGTTCAGATGTGATTATAAAAGAAAAAGATAGACATGTGGTATATGGACCACTTAATCTCTTAAAATCCACTTTTGGATAATAAATAGATGGGTGGGAATTTACATTCCCATTGGCATTCCGCCACCCATTCCGCCCATGGCGGCTTCTTCGGATCCTCCGCCTGATTTCTCGCTTGTGGCGACAACATCATCGATTCTGAGAATCATGACTGCAGCTTCAGTTGCTGCATTGATTGCCTGGGTTTTGATTCTCAGTGGTTCGATTACATCATTGTCCCACATGTTTACGATTTCACCGTTGTGGACATCAAGTCCTGCATATTTGTTTCCTTTTTCATGCTGGGAACGAAGTTCTACAAGTTTGTCGATTGCATCAAGACCGGCATTTTCTGCCAGTGTTTGTGGTATGATGTCAAGAGCTTCAGCAAATTTATGTGCAGCAAGCTGTTCCCTTCCTTCAAGTGATGCAGCGTAGTTGTACAATTTCATTGCAAGTTCAACTTCTGATGCACCGCCACCGACAACAACTTTACCATCCTCAACTGCGACACCGACTACACGCAGAGCGTCATTTAATGCGATTTCAAGGCTGTCTACCACGTGTTCAGTACCACCATGCAGAATTATTGAAACGGATTTCTGTGATTTACAGTCAGTGACGTAGGTCATTTTTGTGCCGCTTACATCCTTTTCTTCAACATTACCGGCAGAACCGAGGTCTGATTCACTGATTTCATCGATATCCTGCACAATGTTGGCACCGGTTGATTTGGCAAGTCTGTCCATGTCACTCTGTTTCACTCTTCTAAGTGCAAAGATTCCCTCTTTCTGCAGGTAGTGCTGTGCAAGGTCATCAATACCTTTCTGACAGAATACAACATTTGCACCACTGTTGATGATTTTATCAACCATGTCTTTAATCATCTTTTCTTCCTGGTCAAGGAACTGCTGCATCTGATCAGGTGATGTAATTTTGATTTCAGCATCCATTTCAGTCTTCTGGAATTCTATTGGTGCACTCAAAAGCAGTACCTTTGCATCTTCTACTCTTTTTGGCATATTGGTATGCAGACGCTCTTTATCAATAACGACACCATTGATGAGTTCAGAATCTCTCATGCTTCCGCCTGCATGTTTTTCAATTTTAATCTCATCAGTATCAACAGACATTCCGGATTCGGTTTCTTCAGAAACAGCTTTTACAGCATCAACTGAAAGCTGTGCCAGTGTGTCTTTGTATTCTTCACCGCCTTTACCGGTAATTGCGGTAGATGCAATCTTCTTCAAGGCATCGGTGTCATCAGGGGAAACATCGACAGCTATTTCATTTATGTATTCGGCTGCTTTGTCTGCTGCATTCCTGTAACCTGCAGCGATTATTGTTGGATGAACTCCATCATCGATTAACTCTTCAGCTTTTTTGAGTAATTCTCCAGCCAGAACAGTTGCACTTGTTGTACCATCACCGACTTCATCATCTTGGGTTTTGGCAACTTCCACAATCATTTTGGCAGCAGGGTGCTCAATATCCATTTCTTTAAGAATAGTAGCTCCGTCGTTAGTGATTACAACATCACCCATAGAATCGACAAGCATTTTGTCCATTCCGATAGGACCAAGGGTAGTTCTTACTGCATTTGCGACTGCTTTACCAGCCATTATATTGTTACTCTGTGCATCTCTTCCTTTGGTCCTCTGGGTACCTTCACCTAGTATGTATATAGGTTGTCCGTTTGGTGCTTGTCCACCATATTGCATTTGTCCAGCCAATTTATAACCTCCATAGGGTTTAATGATTATATTTAAATAAAATTTTAAATCAATATAATCAGATTATTTTTTTGTATTATCCAAACAGGGAAGTATCCCTTTATTTTGGTTCTAAGTTTTGTGGATGTAAGAGGTTCTATATAAATCTAGTCAATATAAATTAAACAAAAAAGAAGGAAAACGCCGGAAGAAGCTGAAATATCAGTTCTTTTTGATGTATTCAATCATTTTTGGAGTAAGATATGGTATTAACTGAGGCAGCATATTCGGCATCAGATTTTCCATGGCTTTTGGCATCAAATCCGGCATTTGTTCCTTTATGTGGTTAGGCATAGGAACTCGTTTTCAACAGCCTTGAGCGTACTCGGCATGACTTTCGGCATAATGGACGGCATCAACATCGGTATCATTTTAGGCATCATAGGTTTCATCAGAGAATCCATACCGGGAACATACTTCACTGACCCCATCATCGGTTTAAGATAAGAAGGCATGGCTTCCATCATTTCGGGCATGAGTTCTTCCATCATATCAGCCATGTTCTGTGGTTGAAGCAGCTCGATCATTTTATCGAAAGTTACCCATGCATCAAGGGTGTCCCGTGTGGAATCTGGGATGTCGTATCCAAGGCTGCGGGCTACAATCGCACCAAGGTCCTGAATATCCATGTCGAGGTTGTATTCATCCACAGCAGTCCTGAACTGTACAAGGCAGCATGGACACAGAGAAGCAACTACATCTGCATTGACATCCTTTGCTTCATCAAGACGGATATTGGCAACTTTGTGTGCAACAGGTGGATCTGCAACAAGAGTCATTACAGATCCGCAGCAGTGAGCTTCATCTCTGTTGTTTTCAAGTTCTCTGAATTCAACTCCTGGCACAGATTTAAGTAGTTCTCGTGGTGGCTCATACACACCACCGGCCCTTCCTATATGACAGGAATCATGCCAGGTAACGACCTTGTTCAACGGTTCTTTAAGTTTGGGTTTTAATACATCCAACTTTTCAACCAGAACCTCGGAATAATGTTTGACATCAAAGCTGTATTCGATACCAAGTTTTTCAGCCCATTCAGGATATACATCATGCCACATCATCCAGCAGGCAGGACATGATGTAATTACAGTTTCAACTCCCTTGTTTTTCATGTTGGATATGTTCATCCTCATAATTTTCTTAAACACATCCCATTTACCAGCCATGAGCATCGGAATTCCACAGCATGATTCCTTTTCGCCAAGTACTGTGAAATCGATGTCAGCATCATCCAGCATCCGGGCTGTTCCGACTGCAATGTCCTTTTCAACAAAAGAAGCTGTACATCCTGCAAAGTATCCGTTCCTGGATTCATCACTTATTTTCTCTTTCAGGTCATCAGGAATCCAGTCTGCCCTGTTCTTTTTGTAATTAGCCCAGATGTTTCTCTCCTTTAGAAGGCTCTGAGCCATGATTTCAAAAGGTGGTATGGTCATCAGTTCCTTTTCCTGAACAATCTTTGGTCTCAATTTCCTCCATGATTGTTCAATCGGCATACTGAGTTCGCATCTGGTATCACACATCTCACACGTGGTACATGCTAAGAAAGTGTGAGCTTGCTCCTGATCAAGTTCTTCTCTGCCTGCCAGATATTCCTTGATGAAAAACCATTTGCCTCTTGGTGACTGTGATTCCGCACTCCTAA
>NZ_JBKGYF010000011.1:0-33325 GCF_046546175.1 Methanohalobium sp.
TCTATGTCCATACCACTGGATTCTCCTCTTTGAGCCATGGTTTGGTCGAACTCGGTCCCCGAATCATTTTTAGGGTCCTCTGCGTACCATGTTTCAGTATCAGGTTCTATACCAAATGCTCCCTGTCTTACTTCTAATCTATCTCCCAGATTATTAGGGTCATATTCAGCTGATGCAGTGGCATTATTGGTCTGGTTAAATGCCCAGCTATCATTCCACTCTCCATCAGTTTTGTTACCATCTACGTTTATTGCTGATACCGATGAAGCTAATAATAGCATCACGAATAAAGCGATAACAATACAATAACCTGTCTTTATGTAATTTTTCATTCCTATACCCCCTCCTTAAATACTTTAGAACTTTATTTATATGAGTATCTAGATACAAATAACAGTAGAACAGATGAGAATATATTATGTTAGGAAATTATAATCCTAAAGTCATTACCTAATGACCATTACTAATTCTAGTTACATTTGAAAATGATATCAAAAATATCAATATCATAAGCTATTTTAAACATCCTGTCAATTAAAAATCATGATTATTGGTGTACTGGGTCCTGCTGGGTCATACTCTGAAAAAGCAGCAAAAAAATGGTCAAAAAAACTAAAATGTTTAGAAACCCCATTATTTCAGTATTATGAAGATATAACTGATACTTTTTCAGCAATTGTGGACAAAACAATTGATTTTGGTGTTGTTCCGGTAGAAAATTCTATCGAAGGATCTGTTGGTATTACACTTGATCAGTTATTTGAAAATGAAGTTACAATAACGGGTGAAATAGTTGTTCCGATTGAACACTGTCTTTTATCCAAGGGAACACTTTCAGATATAAAAATAATATTATCACATCCGCAGGCACTTGCACAGTGTCGGAATTTTTTAAAAACTCATTTTAAGAATACAGAACTTCGAACAACCGGAAGCACATCACATGCTGCAAAACTTGCAACCGAATTTGAAGAAATGGCAGCAATCGCATCACGTAGCTCTGCAGAAATGTATGGGTTGAATATATTAATATCCAGTATACAGGACCAGAATGAAAATTATACCCGTTTTCTTGTCATAACATCAAAGGATGGTTATTCCAATTCCCTGTTAATTCCATCAGAACATCTATATAAAACATCTATCATAGTTTATCTGGATAAAAACTGTCCTGGTGCTCTGTATGAAATCCTTGAAGAATTTGCTAAAAGGAGAATTAATTTAACAAAAATTGAATCCCGACCTTCTAAAAAAGCACTCGGTGATTATTTGTTCTATATAGACTTTGAAGGTAATATCCAAGACGAGATTATAAAAGATGCACTAAATAAACTGAAAACAAAGGTAAAAATGTTAAAAATTCTTGGGTCATATCCAGAAGATAATTATAATCATTAAGCTCCAGAAACATCTGAATATATAAAGGAGTTATCTATGGTCAAGGATGATTTGAATATTGAAAATTTTGTCAAAAAACATGAATCAAATTTAAAATGGTTCAGACGTATCTATAAATTACTGGATTTTTTAGCTATCTCCGTTTTTTTGTATATTATATTTGCGATATTCAACATGGACACGATCTTTTCCAGTATCAAAAGCTTTGAACTCTACACCGGCAGACAATACCAGTTTATTGGTTTTTCTGTATTATATGAAACAATTGTATTGGTCATTATTTCTGCAGTTCTAGCATTAATAATCACATTAACCATACACCGCTACAGTGACAAGACAGGTGCCATACAGATAATAGAATCAAAATATCCAGAGCTGCGTGAACGCCTCAAAACAGCCTATGATAATCGTAATACCCGTAATATAATTGTAAACGACCTGATAAATTCAGTTCTTGAATCCGCTAAAAAAGTAAGCTCTTCAGACTTGTTGAACAAAAAAAAGGTCGCTTCAGGGATTTTAGCAGTTTTAGTTGCCTTGTCCATGCTTTCTATCATTGCAATCTATGACTACGATACAGATATCAAACCTGTGGATATCGGCAAAGACATCTTTGCACCTGAAGATGGTGACGATCCAGATGACTTGCCAATTACTGATAATAGGGAAGACGACGATAATAACAGGAAAAATGAACTCCAGGGAGAAACTTCAATAGTTGAGGTTGAAGGCGAAAAGAAAGATTTTAAGTTTCCATCCAGTTCCGCTCCTGGTTTTAACCCTTCAGGAGATGATAATGAAGACACTGAACCTTTTGAACCCTCATCTGCTAATGAGAGAGATGTTATATCATCCAAAGCATATTACGAGAATTTACCTGAAGGACATCAGGATGTCATCAAACGATATTTTGAAGAAATGGCAAAAAAATAATTAATAAAGAAAATAATTTTTATCAAATCTAATTATATGGAGATTATCAGATGTGCCCCACTGCATCTAATGAAAATAATTTGGCCCAAACATACCAGAACGTAGGAGAAACCTTTAAAAACTTTTTTGATGAAATAAGCAAGGTTATCGTAGGTCAACGAAATACTGTAGAACAAATTGTTATTGCTATACTTTGCGATGGCCATGCACTGGTGGAAAGCAATCCAGGACTTGGAAAAACTCTCACCATTTCTACAATTGCAAAGGCTATGGAACTGGATTTTAGCAGAATACAGTGTACACCAGACCTTATGCCTGCTGACATAACCGGTACCCATATTATAGAAGAAAGAGACGGGAAAAAAATGTTTAAGTTTGAACAAGGACCGGTTTTTGCAAATATTGTTCTTGCGGATGAGATAAATCGTGCATCACCAAAAACTCAATCCGCTCTTCTTGAATCCATGCAGGAAAAACAGGTTACTGTAGGAAATGATACATACATGCTGGACAGACCGTTTTTTGTACTTGCAACCCAGAACCCCATAGAAATGGAAGGTACATATCCATTGCCTGAAGCCCAGCTGGACAGATTCATGCTCAAAATACTGGTTGATTATCCCACATTAGAAGATGAACTCAATATTGTCAACAGATATACTACTGCAGATACTCCCTATGTAGACAAGGTTATTGACAAAAATACTCTATTAGGACTACAAAAACTGACACGTGACGTTCCCATCTCAGATGAGTTAAAAAACAGGGTTATAAAAATTGTGATGACTACCCGGCAATGGAGTGACCATATTGAGTACGGCGCATCCCCTAGGGCATCCATAGGTCTGATACTGGTATCAAAAGCTCGCGCCCTGATTCATGGGCGAAATTATGTTAGTGATGAGGATATAGAAACTATGGCATATCCAATCCTAAGGCACCGAATCGTTCTTACATTCGAGTCGGAAAGACGTGGAATATCTAAGGACCAGGTTATAAAGAAAATACTGGAAAATGTGAAATAATACCACATATCCATAAATAAAAGACAAGATATTGAAATGAATGGAAAGAAACATTCAATAGACATCGATTTTTTCAGGCAGCTTGATCGGTTTACCTTCATGGTCAGAAAGAGGGTATCAACAGCTTACGCTGGAAACCGTCGTTCTATACACAGCGGACGCGGTATTGACACTGCTGGCTACAGGCAGTATTACCACGGAGATGAAATCAGGTCCATCGACTGGAATGTTTATGCCAGAACAGAGAAACTTTATGTACGACAATATGAAGAAGAAAAATCACTTACCACACATATACTTCTTGATTCCAGCAAAAGTATGGATTATTCCGGTGATGACGGAGTTACAAAATTTGAATACGGTGCGATGATTGCAGCTGGTTTTGCATATCTTGTTACAAAGGACAATGACAAATTCGCGATATCTACTTTTTCTGAAAATGTAGATATATCGAAACCCAAAAGAGGAAGAGAATATCTGATTCGTACCATCGACCATTTGAGTGAAATTGAACTTGAAGGCCAAACATCAATAAAGGAAAGCATGATTCAGTATACTCCTGCTATACGGTCCCGTTCACTTGTAATAATTATATCGGATTTCCTTGATAATCTAGAATCTATCGAATCTGCAGTATATCGATTTTCAAATCATGACCTCATACTGGTGCAGGTGCTTGATAAAACCGAAATTGATATACCCGTACACGGGAACAGCAAATTAATAGATTTGGAAACTGTGTCAGAATTAAAAACCTATATCAGTGAAAACTTTAAAAAAGAATACAAGGAACAACTTGAATATCATATCAACAATATCCGGGAAATATGTGACCATGCAGATGCTGATTTTTATACGTTCAACACCGATGTGCCGATTTTTGATGCTTTCTTCTATACAATAAGCAGGAGGCGTTGGTAATTCCGTTTGATAATTTACTTGCTCTTATATCACTGCTCAGCATTATTCCTTTAATCATATTATATCTTCTAAGACCAAAACCAAGGATAGCAAGAATACCGTCCCTGATGTTTTTGATGAAGGTTGAAAAAGAAAAAAAGAAGATATATTCATCCATCACAAGAATCATAAAAGATCCATTGTTTTTGATTCAACTCTTTGTCCTGATATTCCTCTCTGTTGCATCTGCAGGACCCTTTTATACTTCTGAAGAACCATTGAGCGATGAACATACCGTAATTGTTATCGATTCATCTGCAAGCATGCAGACTGAGGGGAGATTCAATGATGCCATACAAGAAGCGAAAAATTATGTAAGTCAGGAAAACACCGTGATTCTTGCTGAAAGTGTACCTGTCACTGCTCTGGAAAATGCCGGTGCATCAGATACCAGAAACCTACTTGATAAACTCGATTCGAAGGGTACTGTTGCAGACCTCTCAGGCGCCATTTCCAGTGGAATGAGGGCACTGTCCAATCAAGGCGGGAGAATTATTGTTGTTTCGGATTTTACACACTGGCAGGGACAGGACCCGGTGGCAGCGAAAAAACTTGCTGAATCTCATGGACATAATGTAGATTTTGTAAGTGTTGGAGAACCTGCTGACAACGTGGGTATAATTTATGGTGATGTGGATATAGAAGATAATTCTTATTCCTACAATTGTATTGTTAAAAACTACAATGATGTTTCAAGAAATGTTGATATTTCAGTCAAAAACGAAAATGGTGAAGTTATAAGAAGCATGGAATTTGATATAAAAGCAGGTTCTACAAAACAGTTTAAAGTAAGCAATCTTTCACGGGGCATTACACGAATCCAGATTGAAAATCAGGACAGTTTAATGGTAGATAATACTGCCTACGTTTCGATTCCGGAATTTTCAGAAAATGAGGTATTATTGGTATCAGATGGCGATAATATACCATCAGAAACCGCCCTATCATTGATTCCAAATATTAGAACATCAGTTTCTGAAAATATTCCATCCCAACTGAAAAACTACGATGTGGTGGTAGTTGCAAACAAAAACCAATCGCTTAATGATAACGAAATTTCAAATCTTGAGGATTATATAAACAACGGTGGAGATGCTGTATTTATTGCTGGTAAATCACTGGCACCAGAAAACGCAAAAATAGAACTTTTACAGCTTCTACCTGTGAAAACCCTCGGGATTAATGATACCTCTGATGATATCACGTTAAAAGATGTACAATCAACCCAGCTTACTGATGACCTGAAATTAAATGAAATTGCGGTACATAAATACTTGAACGCAACCCCAAGGAGTGATTCCACAACTCTTATAGATACTAGAAGTGATACCCAAAAGCATAACAATATACCAATGCTTACATACTGGTCAGCAGGTAAAGGAACGGTTGTATACCTGGGACTTAATGACAAACTTGGTGAAGATGCTTGGAGCAATTTCCACAACCTTCCTGAATATCCTGTATTCTGGGTGAAATTGATCGGATGGCTTGGCGGAACAGGTGATGTTTCAGATTACAATCTTGAAACCGGTGCCATGACATCACTGTCACAGAGACAGAGTATACAAACTCCTACCGGTAATCAGACTACAAGCCGTGTATTGTATGATGATGTTGGTATCTACAAGGTGGCTGGCAAGGATATAGCTGTCAACCTTTTTGATGATAAAGAATCAGATACAACAATTGATGGTTCAGATGTAATCGAGCGTGCTGCCACTGAAGGCGAACCAAATATAGTAAGGTCTGAAACCTATACTGCAGAGAATGACTTGGATATTTATCTTATTATAATTGCACTGTTGTTGATAATATTTGAAATATATATTATTAGAAAACGTGGTGAACTCTGATGGTATTTTCATATCTACCTCTGTCCTTTGAACACCCAGAAATCATCCTTCTGATTATACCTTTAATAATTGTAGCTTTGTATCTGTTTTATAGAGGAACCAGTACTAGAATATTAGAATCCAGAGTAATAATCATTTCCCTGCTAATCCTTGCACTGGCTTCACCCTATATCATGGTCAGCGAAACCAAAACAGATGTTAATCCAAATCTTGTTGTCATATCAGATGAAACGTCCAGTATGCAGCTGTTTGAAGATAACATAGGAACCAGAATCTATGAATCAATGGCATCCAAAACACCAGCCACTCTGGTACAGCTAAGCGGCGAAAAAACAAATCTGGGAGATGCGATAATAGAAAATTCCGGTGGAGACAACCAGATTGTACTTGTGACTGACGGGAATAACAACCACGGCGAGGGTCTGGAAGATGCCCTGGAATTTGCAGAAAACACCGGTACAAAGGTCTACGCTGTTGAGCCAGAGCTTGAGACAAACGATCTCAGTGTGCAGATTAAAGGAGACAAAACAGTTGTTGAAGGTAATGAAAACCAGTTTGAAGTTATTGTATCGCAGGCAAAGGATGAAACCATAAGCTACAACCTTGAAGTATATGCAAATGGTTCTCTGATACGAAGCGGTACATTTACCCAATCAGGACATGAAAAAAGTATAGATGTAAAACATACCTTCGAATCACTGGGTGCCAGTGACATAAGGGCTAAAATCGCACCTGTTGGCGAAGACATTGACACCATCAACAACGAATTTCACAAATCCGTCTATGTCATTCCAAAACCTAAAATACAGTTAACTGCCAATAACATTGATTCTCCACTTTCCAGGATTTTGCACGACCTGTATGATGTGACAACCAGTCAAGACTTTTCAAATATTGACAACAAAAAGGCAGTAATTCTTGATAACCAGCATATAAATAAACTTTCACAGAACGAAGTAGAAAACCTCAAAGAATATGTTACAGATGGAAACGGGCTTGTAGTTGTGGGTGGTGACCGTTCCTACAACTTTGGAGGATACCTAAACTCGTCTTTTGAAGAACTTCTACCTATAAATTCAAAACCAACAAAATGGACAGGTGGGAGGAATGTTGTATTAGTACTGTATGTATCCCAGAGTACTGCCGCTCATGATACACAGAGTGATATACTCGGGAATGCGATTAACCTAATTCAGAATGAAAATCTCAGAGATGCTAATCTTGGTGTAATTGCTTTTGGTACAAAAGGTGAAGATGTATCCAATGGTCTTGTGTATCTGGGTATACCGTCAAACCGTGAACGTCTGGAAAATAAAATACGAGACCTTAAAACTGAAACCGACACATCATTAAACCTTGGATTAAATGTTGCTCAGAATTGGTTACAAGATGAAACTGGGATGTTAGATGTTATTGTTATATCAGATGGTGCTATTGGTTCAGCCCACCAAGACAGTCTTGATATTGCAAAAGATATGAAAAGTAAAGGTGTAAATTTTTATTTTATAAATATTGAACCAAGTGACCCATCGATAGAAGGACGTTACGATAATAGAGGAAACCTTTATGCAAAGAGGTTTATAGAAGAAATAGAAGAGTCAACTGATACGTATTTCCAGATTCAACGTGGTCAACGAGCCAACCTCGTTTTTGATGATACCGATACAACAGACGATGAAGATATATCAGACGCTGCACCATTCTCTGTAATTGAATATAACTCCAACCATTTTATAACTAGAAATATCAATACCACAGGTAATGTTTCCGGGTACAATGATGTAACACCAAAAGCGGGCGCTCAAAGACTTGTAACCACCACAAACGGAAAACCTATTGTTACAACATGGAGATTTGGACTTGGCAGAGTTGTATCCTATACCACTGACAATGGTTACGGAAATGGAAACCGTTGGGCTTCACAGATGTATACCGGGGACAACTCCAAACTCACGTCCGGAATGGTAAACTGGGCTATCGGAAATCCAAGGGCAGAAGAAGGTATTGTGCTGGAAGCTCCTGATGGATGGTCTGGCACACCAATAAAACTCAAATTAACCAGATATGATGAAGGCGGATTGCCGTCATTACAACTGGATGACAGGGATGAACCGATTGAACTTTCTGCAACCGGTGAAAATACATATGAAGGAACAATTACAATTGATAATATAGGAATACATGACATATCTGGTTACCCTGTGGCAGTAAATTATGCCCAGGAATATCGTGATGTCGGATTTAATGAAGACCTGCCTTCACTAATCAAATCCCACGGCGGAAAAATGTATACCGAGCAGGAAGCACGCGCACTACTCCTTGAAGATGCAAGAGAAAGTGCCACTAAAACTGTACAGACTCCGTTTGACCTGAAAATGTATTTCATTCTCACAGCACTGGGTCTGTTCCTGTTGGAGATAATAATCCGAAGAGTTAGAGAGATTCAGGAATACAAAAATACTGAAAACGAATAATAGTAAAGAGTAAGTTAATCAAGTAATTTTTACTTTTATTTTATTTAAGAGAAAAGTAGTGACGAGCGGGTTGGGGAGTGGGGTTTGTTGTGGGGTAGTGTGGTAAAAAAGTAGTTTCCTGCTCGTATCTACTCCTAACAAAGTGTTCAAGATATAAGTAGTTAACCCCAAGAATTATAAAATAGGATAGATTCTCAAAATTACATAAATAAATGAACTTTTAAATTCCAAAATATAATATTTATGTTAAGATAATTTATAAATAGAAAAAGGAAAAGCGTGTAAAATAACACGCATATTACTGGTTAAATATTTATTTTTGCTGTCTTCTCATGAACAATACAAGTGCAATTCCAAGTATACCAACTAAAAGCACTGGATTTGCTGTTGGTACTCCTGCCCAATGGTCATGTTTTTGTGGTTCAGAGGGAACTGTGTCTTCATAGCAGGTTCCACCTACTGACCATCTATCCCAACCTATAGGAAAATGCTGTTGGTCAGAACCACCTGTGTAATCAGTGTCTGCTTCTACATTCATTGCCCATCCGAATTTGCCACCAGTTTCTCCAAGTGCAGATTTGGGTACTGTTATTTCGAATTGTTTTCCATCAGTAGATTTTTCTACGTTCATATTATCTGGAACACTCATAGCTGTACTCCATCCACTATCATATTCTTTATAATGCGCCTGTGTTCCTGGACTCCAACCAACCAAGAACGATTCTCCTGTACTATTGTTACATATTACAAGCTGTGCTCCAGATTCTGTAAGGTCATCTCCAACATCACTTATATTTATGGTCCATTTGACATTATCATCAGCACTTTCCATAGTCATATCAATGTCAAAATTATACATGGTTGAAGGGTCTACTAATTCAAATTCCTCTTCAGTCCATGAATCGGCTGAAGCACTTCCAACCATTGCAAACATCACAAATATCGATGCAAATATCATTATTCTTGTCAATTTACTTTTTATCATTTTCCTATACCCCCGGTATATTTGTGATAATTGGTTAAATTGCACTTATATGCAATCTAAACAACTTTAGATTCGAATAAGACATGACCAAATAAAAATAATTGCGAAACATTGTTCCAAAAAATAGTTGCTGTTGTTAATCAGTATATTTTGCCTGATTTGTGAGTGCATAAATCATTTATTCAAATTTCTGTTTTATATCCACCCATTATACGAATAAAAAGAGGGATTAATGAATACGAAATTTTTTTAAATTTGATAAAAATACACAATTTGATCTAGTTAATTCAATTTCAAAAAAATATCCACTGTCAAGTAAATAGATAAACCAATGAAAAGTTAAAAGAAATGATAAAACAGAAATTACTTACTTTTTTATCATTTTAACAATCTCCCGCCCGAATGCATAGAGGTCATTCGGATTTCTTGAAGTTATTAGATTCCCGTCCACAACAACTTCATTATCCTCGTAATCGGCACCAGCTACTTTCAA
This sequence comes from Methanohalobium sp., assembly GCF_046546175.1. NCBI lineage: Archaea > Methanobacteriati > Methanobacteriota > Methanomicrobia > Methanosarcinales > Methanosarcinaceae > Methanohalobium > Methanohalobium sp. The sequence goes on from NZ_JBKGYF010000011.1 coordinate 10,122, forward strand.
ATCATCTCTTACACCTATATAGCATGTAGCTTTGCGCCCTTTTGCTACACCTGCTGATATAAGAACCTGTACCCCATGACATATCGCAGCTACAGGTTTGTTCCTGTCAAAGAAATGTTTTGTTATCTCAAGTGCCTTTTCATCAAGCCTAACCTTTTCTGGTGCTTTACCTCCAGATATAACCAATATATCGTAATCTTCAGGATTAACGTCATTAAAGGTCAGGTCCACATTTGCAGGATAACCATGCTTGCCGGTTATAATTCCTTTTTCCATCGATGCTATCTTTACATCAACCCCTGCTTCCTTGAAACGGTTGAGAGGGTAGAAGAGCTCAAGATCTTCAAAATTATCTGCACTAAGTATTAACGCTTTCAAAATCCAAACCCCTTTGTAACCTTACAGTATCTGGTTATTGCTGATTGATTATATATTTAACCTTTGATTGGGGTTAAATCAATCGACATAAGAAAGAAAAAAACTGAGGGTATAGTAATTATCGCAATCATTCCCCACTAACTGGTAAAAGACATTATTCAATTATTCACATGTATCCAGTAAATGTCTTCTGTAATTACCCCTTTCATCACCAACATGAATAGGTTCAACATATACTTCTTTTCTTTTTTTCTTGCCCTTAGTTTCATTTTTTTCATCTTGTGGTTGGTCTTCTGGCATTGTATTAACACCTCTTTAAATGATATGTAATGATTTGCATTAAAGATTACCCTGTTTTAAGAGAGTTAGATAAACGGAACGATATAATTTGAGGTGACGTAAAATATCAAGTCTCCATAAACTACAGCTGTCAAAAAACCAGCAGTTATAGGTATCATAAACGGCAATCCGGGCGTCACCCAGATTTGTTCGTTAATGAGGTTTTTTTCAGCATAATTTTTCAGTTCTCCTATTGTATCAGAATCTACCTTTTTTCCACCTCTTGAAAATTTAGTTTTGATGCTGTTCTTGGATTCTTCATATTTTTCCAGTAGTCGAATATGGCCTGGTTGAAGGTCATACACTGATGTTTTGTATCCCAGAAACATATACCACGGTTTATTCAGTATCTCCATGGGTTCTTTTATAAGATTGTAGATAAACAATCCAATCGGAACAATAACAGTAAGGATTACTGCGTTTCCAAATACACTGAATGCGAACAAATCTACTGGAGGGATTGACTGCAGAGGTAGTGTATAACCAAGTATATCAATCACAGGAAATGCAGGCATTATGACAGATATAACCATCATCAATTTTGCATCTGCACCACCAAAAGCGTTCAGAAAAAAAAGGATGTACACGAATACAAAAATAAAAACAAACGAAAATCCCAGATGTACAATATGCGATAACCCATTGGAAACAATATCGTATATTATAAAAAACGAACCTGGTGCAAGCATTAACGACCAGAGTTTGTTGGGAACTCTTCGTGTTTTCAGGTCAGAATAGCACGAATAAAACAGAAACGGCATAAAAAAAAGAACTTTTAACATACCTATCATTTTATTGTTTCTCCCATTTGTTGAGTTGTGCTACCTCAGATAATGTTCTGCCTCTTTTAACTTCCTCATAGAGGCGCTGTTCACCCTTTTCTACTTCTTTTGCTCTGCGGGCGATTTCATAGGCATGCTCTTTTGGAACAACAACTACTCCATTGTTATCTCCTATTATATAATCCCCAGATTTTACTGTCTGGTTTCCGCAGATGATTTCAGAATTAATTTCACCAAATCCTTTAGGGTCTCCTGCGTTTGGTACTGTATTACTTGCAAAAATCGGTAAACCTATATTTGTTATATCATCCACATCCCTTACAGCACCATCAACGACAACTCCTGCAACACCTTTGTTCAAACAGCTGAATGTAGCCAGACCACCCCAGCAGGCTATATGTTTGCTGCCGTTATAAATTACAATCACATCACCAGGTTTTGCAGTATCGATTGACTGGACCGGTTTTGCCCAGTCACCTTCAAATGTCTGTACAGTTACTGCTCTCCCAACCATTTTCGTATCCCTGACAAGAGGTCTGATGTTTTGCATCGCACCTTTGCGATGCATGGCATCAGATATATTCGGTGTTGAAGTAGTCATAAAAAGTTCGTAGATTTCATCATCAAGCGACTGTTTGAGAAAACCTGATTTTGAAGGAGACTCCACACTGCTGCGTATTTTTTTTGCCGCTTCAGTAACATTATCGGAACGGGTTATGTTCCCGCCAACAATTACTATATCTGCACCGGCATCCACGATTTCTGAAACGGTTTTTTCATCAAGTCCACCTGCAACTGCTACCGGGATATTTACCGCACCAATAATATCGTTAAGGAGCTGTACCGGGTTATATCCAAGCATTTGCTGGTCGATACCAACATGGACATTGATATAATCGATACCCATTTCCTCAAGATGTTTTGCCTGTTCAACCGGGTTATCAACAGACATCAAATCAGCCATCAGTTTTACACCATACCGGTGTGCAGAGCGCACAGAGTCGTTTATTGTAGATTCGTCTGAATTCCCCAGAATCATCACTACGTCTGCACCGGATTTTGCCGCCATTTCTACTTCCATTGACCCGGTATCTATTGTTTTCATATCTGCAAGTATTGTATAATCCGGAAACTCTTTTCTGACTCTGCGGATTGCAGACATCCCTTCACTTTTAATAAGAGGCGTCCCTACCTCTATCCAGTCTATACCACCTTCCACTGCCTCTTTTGCAATCTGTATTGCCCGGTCGGTTTCCAGTAAATCAAGCGCTACCTGCACAATCGGTTTGATACAATCACCTATGATGTAGTTATTATATTTGTATAGTAAATTAATTTCCTATAAATTTAATCACAATCATTTCAAATCAGCAAAAAATATATTCCATGTAGTTGTCTTGGATGACAGATGAGATTCAAAGACCTTGATATAATCTCAATGAAAGACTTTTCACGGGATATGATAGACCATATCCTTGATACTGCAGAAAAACTTGAACCCATCGCAAATGGTGAGGATAAATCCGGCATATTAAACGGAAAGATTCTGTCACTACTCTTTTTCGAACCCAGTACACGGACACGCATGTCCTTTGAAACCGCTATAAAAAGACTTGGTGGAGACGTGCTGAGTCTGGGTGCAGTTGATGCGAGTTCTATTATAAAAGGTGAAAATCTAACTGACACCATACATGTGATTGAGGGTTATGCTGATGCAATCATCCTGAGACATCCAAAAGAAGGGTCTGCTAAAATGGCATCAGAAATATCATCCATACCTGTGATAAATGCAGGTGATGGTGCAGGACATCATCCTACCCAGACATTTCTGGATTTATATACCATGCGAAGAGAAAGCCGACTGGATGGTGTCAAAGTTGCCATTACCGGTGACCTCAAATACGGACGCACGGTGCATTCCCTTTGTTATGCACTGTCTCTGTACAATGCTGATATAACACTGGTTTCTCCGAAAGAACTGAGAATGCCCCGCGAAATCATACGAGACCTCAAAAACCGTGGTATAGAAGTAAAGCAAACCGATTCGATTGAAGAGGCTATTCAGAACGTAGATGTGCTCTATGTCACAAGGATTCAAAAGGAGCGTTTTCCAGACCCTGCTGAATACCAGAGAGTATCAACCAGTTTACAGATTACCGCCGAACTCCTTAAAAATGCAAATCCGGAACTCAAAATCATGCATCCACTGCCCAGAGTAAATGAAATTGACCCTGATGTGGATTTTACACCTCATGCGTGTTATTTCAGACAATCGTTTTATGGAGTACCTATCAGGATGGCTCTGCTGTCACTTATAATGGGGACTGTGGAATGACAACCGAAAACAGAAAAGAAAATCACGAAATTCGAGTCCGTCCGATTGAAAACGGTACCGTTATAGACCATATCACCGCAGGTCAAGCATTAAATGTCCTTAAAATAATCGGTAAACCCGGTACATCTGAAGGCATAATGAGTGTGCTTGTAAATGCACCTAGCTCACACGGGAAAAAAGATGTAATTAAAATCGAAGGTCGCGAGATTAATGCACAGGAATTTGATAAAATTGCCCTGATTGCACCTAATGCTACTATCAATATTATACGCAATTTCAAAGTGGCAAGTAAAAAACAGGTACAGATTCCCGAACATATAGAAGGAATTGTCAGGTGTGTAAACCCCAACTGTATCACTAACAGCAACGAGCCCATAAAATCAAAATTCACTGTGAACACGGATAACAAAGATATATTTCTCAGATGTGACTACTGTGAAAGAATCATATCTGAAAATATTGCAGACAATCTACTTTAAAAAGTTAAAAAAGAAAATTAAAACCCAAGTACATCTTCCATTGTGTAGATACCGGGTTTTGCCCCTGAAACCCATTGAGCGGCTTTTATTGCTCCGCCTGCAAATGCCTGTCGTGAGCCTGCCTGGTGTTTCAATTCCATCCGTTCACCTTCCCCTGCAAAAATAACTGTATGTTCACCTACTATATCTCCTCCGCGAATGGCATGTATCCCTATCTCATCACCACGGGGTGCATGACCCTGGCGTCCGTATACATATTTTTTACCACCCAAGGTTTCAATTATGACATCTGCTGCTTTCAGTGCAGTCCCGCTTGGTGCATCTTTTTTGTTGTTATGATGTGCTTCAAGGATTTCAATATCATAATCAGAAAGATACCGTGACATTTCCTTTATCATTTTGAAAAATACATTCACACCAACTGAATAATTGGGTGCTATAACTGCGGAGACATTGTTTTTTTTAATAAACTGTTCGATAGAATTTCTCTGGTCTTCAGTAAACCCGGTGGTACCAATCACCAGATTAACACCGCGTTCAGATGCAGCTATTACATTCTGAACTGTAGCATTGGGTGCTGTAAAATCAATCAGAACCTCGGTATTTGTTTCAGCCAGTACATCCCCCATATTTTCAGGGTCTGAAATTGGTACATCAACCGTTCCTACTCCTGATGATTCTCCTGCATCATTACCGATATTGAATATATCAAAAGCAGCTGACAACTCGAAATTATTTGAATTGGCGATGTTATCAATCAACATTTTGCCCATTCGACCATAGGCACCTGATACTGCTGCTCTGGTCATTAAATACACCCCAGTTTTTTGAGAGCATCATTTAATACATGTTCATTATCATAACTAAGCTGTGCAAGTGGTAATCGAAGGTGTCCACCGGCAAGTCCTATCAGTTCAGCTGCACGTTTAACCGGTATCGGGTTCGTTTCTGTGAACAGTGCACGGATAAGCGGAGCTATTTCATAATGAACCTGTCTCGCAGTTTTAATATCATTATTAAGTGCAGCATCAACAAGTTTTACCATTTTATCAGGCACAATATTGGCTGAAACCGAAATAACACCCTCACCACCGATGGACAGTATCGGAAGTGTTAGTGGGTCTTCACCAGAAATAACAGTAAAATCTTCATCAGCAGTATACTCAATCATTTGTGACATTTTGGATAGGTCGCCACATGCATCTTTTATTGCCACAATATTATCCAACTTTGAAAGTTCCTGTATCACTTCAAGCGGCATATCCTGTCCTGTTCTTGACGGTACATTGTACAGGATAAGCGGTATTTCCACATTTTCTGCTATTGTTTTAAAATGATTTATAAGACCGTTATTGTTAGGTTTGTTGTAATATGGAGATATTAAAAGTGCACCGTCTGCTCCCGCATCCTCTGCAAACCTGGTAAGTTCCAGTGCTTCTGCTGTATTGTTGGAGCCTGTACCTGCTACAACCGGTACATTTGCACAGTCAACTGCAATATTTATCAATTCTTTATGCTCTGATGTTGACAGTGTCGCGGACTCACCTGTAGTACCACAGGCAACGATACCTGACACGCCTCCTTTTTCAACAAAACTGATGTTGTCCTTAAATCCCTGTTTATTAATGGAATCGTCATCATTAAAAGGAGTTATAAGAGCCGGCATGACACCTTCGAACATAGTATCACTGCCATTGGTTATTCAGCAATAGTAGTTTTGAGTGACATGCGCCGGGTGACATAACCCGCCACACGGTTTCTGATGACCTTGCTTTTAATTGTACTGTATTTAGTTACAAGGTGTTTGTTTTTTTCAAAGTCTTTTGTGAAATATTTTTTGTAGTCATTAATCAATCTTTCTGATATGTTTTTTATATTAGTCTGTCTTATATTTCCCATTTAATCTCTCCTTGCTGTTTAATGATGTATTTTTACAGATTTTTTGGATCTAGCCGTAATGGTAACCATTATTTGCATTTATACCTTTTGGATAGAACTGAATCATTGATTGTTGATGTCGGTTTTTCCCAGAAACCTGTCTAGTGTACCTGCGTTCTGGAATACCTTCTCCCTTACACCCTTGCGGTTTATGAAAAGACCTATTAGAACAAGTAAAAGACCTATATTTGGATTGGTCAATGTTAAAATTGCTCCAAAAAGTGTTGCAAACATTGCTGCAATACCTTTTATAGCTCCTTTCCTGTACGATTGATATCTTGTCCGTCTATAAATACGGATATCACGCATTGTAAGGAAAAGAACTACTATGTAGGCGGTCATAGCTATTATCAGGGACATCATCTATTATTTACCTCTGATTTTGTATCGTTGGAACTAGCACAATATGGGATTTAAATATTTTTGTTTTATAGTATGATAAAAATTATCTATCAACGATTTTAATTGTCAGATGATGAATCTGTCAGAAGGTATCAAATTCCACGTGGACATGGACAGTTTCTACTCTTCTGTAGAAGTCAGAGAGAATCCAGAACTTAAAGGATACCCGGTAATTGTTGGTTCTGACCCGAAAGATGGAACTGGTAGAGGTGTAGTCAGCACATGTTCGTATGAGGCAAGGGAATATGGGGTTGGTTCAGCAATGCCTATATCGAAAGCCTATAGACTCTGTCCACATGCAGTATTCCTTCCTGTAAATATGAAACTTTATAAACAGGTATCGTCCAAAGTAATGGAAATTATTAAAAAATTCACTGGTAAATTTGAACAGGTAAGTGTAGATGAAGCATATCTAGACCCTGGTGATTCTGTTAAAAATTACGATGAAGCCGTCCTAAGTGCGCAATGGATTAAAAACGAAATTTATCAGCAGGAAAAACTCACCTGTTCAATTGGAATCGCCCCGAACAAAGCAATCGCAAAAATAGCATCCGATTTCAACAAACCTGATGGTTTGACCGTTGTAAGACCCGATGAAGTTGAACAGTTTCTGTCACCACTTCCAGTGTCCAAGATACCGGGTATCGGAAGAAAAACAAATGAAACACTGGATAAACTGGGTATACAAACAATCGGTGACCTGAAAAATTTTGATGTCCAGATTTTGATAGGTAAATTCGGAAAATCCGGGCTCCGGATGTACCAGCTTGCAAAAGGCATCGACCATAGAGAGGTTGAAGAACAAAACGAAGTCAAATCCATAAGCAAAGAAGATACTTTTGATGAGGATATTGCAGACCCTATACTTGCAGAGGAAATAATTGATATCCTCAGCGAAGAAGTCCATTCTTCCCTGACAAAAAAGAAGTATCTTTTCAAGACAGTAACATTAAAGGTCCGGCTGGATGATTTTACTACCTTTACCCGATCAAAAACTTTTGTCTCCTACAGGTCAGAAGCCGATGTTATAAAAAAGGGATGCAAAGAATTGATGAATCAGTTTATAAGAAACAACGGCAACTGCAAATTCCGATTACTTGGTGTTGAAGTATCAAAACTTTTCAAAATGAAAGACGGACAGACCACGCTTACTGATTTTTTATAACATGGTTACATTGTAATTGTACCGGTTTCCAGAAATCCCATTAGATAGAGAACCATTATCAAAAATGGCTGGTGGACAAGATAAATAAATAGAGAATATCTTCCCATCAAGCAGAATATATTTACCGGGATAAACCGGGATAAATCCGCAAGGTTAAATTGTCGAGTATATCCCGGGTACAGCATATTTCCTGCAAAAACCCCAATAAGAACCACGCCAAACCAGGGTAAAATCGGGAAATAATCAAAGGTATAAAAATTTTCAGGAATAAATCCAAGCCACAACAGCCACGGAAAATCAATATTAAAGTTTTGTAAATACAAACCTAGACATATGAATATTATTCCCATTAATAGATTGATTGATTTGAAACGTAGAAACGGGTAAGCCAGAATAATTGAAACTCCTATAAAATGGAGAATTCCAAAAACAATTACCCCTTCACCGATAAATGTCAATGTAAGAAGTGTTAAAAGCAGCCCCCACCCGAATATTCTCAACCCCCTTTTGATGTATTTGGGGTATAAATTTTGACCCGGAGAAGAATATTTCTTTGTTCTTGATATGCTGAGAGTTAATGATATCCCCACTAGCAAAATAAATATAATCGCCGCACTTCTACCCAGATACAGAAAAACGCCGGAATGCAGGCTGAAATTATAACCGCCAAAATAATCAAGGTCATAGAGTAGATGGAAAACAATCATTAGTACGATAGCGATTCCGCGCAGAAAATCAAGCTCCCAGAATCGTCCAGATGGTCTGTCATACATTTCGTTTTCCATTAACAAAACCTGAATTTTTTAAGATGGTTCCTTTGAAGAAAAACATACCTATATCAGTACCAATAAGATGCCAGAGAGATATCAATGGATTATTTTTTCTTTTTATCAAACACTGATGGAAGATGAAGCGCATATGTCCCATTTTCTTTTATAGCCATGATAATTTCCTTGCGCTCCATTATGGAACTGAGATTTAATTCATAGGAACCTGGTCCCAGTATCCTGACAGATTCCACTCTGTCTCCATCCTCCATCCAACTTGATTTCTGTATTTTACTGGTTGTAGTACCCAAAACTTCGTTTACCTCTCTGACAAACTTATCATTTGTTGATGATTCTGATGTTTTATTGTCCTCAGCAGATTTCTTCTTTTCAGCTGGTGCAGTATCTACTTGCTGCTCACCTTTTACATAAAGGAATTTGTTCCACCCACAGTTGGGACAGCCGTTCAGTATAACCGAATTCCCATCTTCAAAAACCTGTTCGCATCTGGTACATTTATGAGGCATCCATTCACCTATTTTACCTATGGATAGATACATATATTTAAATATTGGTCATTTCTCCAGATATTTATCAACCAATGGTTCAAGTTTGCGTTTTGTATCATAGGGTATCATACTCTGATTTGTGATTATGGCACCTTCAAGAGCATCCTTGCACACACAATTTCTGTCAAGCGGTATTTTTTCAATTGCATCTCTTACAATATCCTTTACAGCATTCACATTTCTTCTGGTATTCTCAACTACAGTACCAACATCCACATCCTGTTCTTTCCAGACATCATAATCAGTGACAGTAGCAATCATTGTGTAGCAGATTTCAGCTTCTCTTGCAAGTTTGACCTCAGGTAATGCCGTCATACCTATAACATCAAAACCGAGTGATTGGTAAACACTGGATTCTGCACGGGTGGAAAATTGAGGCCCTTCTATACAGACATAAGTACCACTGCCATAAACATTATATCCCTTTGAACGTGCTATATCGGTTATGGTTTTTGAGAGCTCAGGACAGAAGGGGTCAGCAAATCCTGCATGTACAACAATTCCTTCTTCAAAGAATGTGCTGGCTCTTGATTTTGTTCTATCGTATATCTGATCAGGAACCACAAGATCCAGTGGCGCTATTGCATTTTTTAAACTGCCTACTGCAGATGCTGAAATAATACGTTTTACTCCCAGCTTTTTCAGTGCAAATATATTGGCCCTGGAATTCAACTGTGTAGGAGATATCCTATGTCCTGCATCATGGCGCGGCAGAAAACAGACTGTTCTGTCACCATGTTCACCCATGGTTATTTTATCGGATGGTTTGCCAAATGGTGTGTCAATATCAATTTGCCTTACATTATCAAACCAGCCTACATCATATATACCACTACCGCCGATAATTGCTATGTCAGCACTTTCGTTCATATATACACCTCAACTTTATCCTCTAAGTTTCCATACTGTTTTACCTTTAGCCTGCATGGATGTTACTCTACCCAGACGTTCCATCTCATCCATTATCTCTTTTAAACGATCCGGCTGTGCGATTTCAAAGGATATAGGTTCAATCGAATAATATTTGTAGAGACCGCTTTTTAAGGACTTGATATCCCATAATTGCTCATCTTCATCTTTCATAAGGGTAGAAACAATATTAATCATATCTTCCATGAAATTCCAGGGGAACACAATCCATGCCCAATCATCGATATATTCACTCCAGTAATCCGGTTCCATATGGGATGTATACAGATACTGGAGAGTAGCGGTTTTTACATCATTTGGATTCTGTTCCAGGACATGTTCTTTTGCATGTATCATACTTTCTCCAGTATCAATAATGTCATCAACAATTAAAACATTTTTACCTTTAACAGCATCTGATGATATAGGGTACTTTATCTGGGCTCCTCCACCAGATACTGCTGCTGTACCTGTGTAATGTTCTACTTTCAGGCTCGTAAGGTCATCAAGTCCCAGAAAATCACACATTACACGCCCGGCAAACCAGCCGCCTCTGGCAAGGGCAATGATAATATCGGGTTGAAAATTTGAATTCTTCACTTCATTGGACACATCTCTACATAGATTGTAGATATAATCCCAATTTGTTATAACACATTTGAATTTGTCATTCGATGTCACATAAAATCTCCTTTCATTTTTAATAGGTAATGAACAATTTGCTGATTTCTCACAAATACTGGTTTTTATATTTTCATCAACATATTTTATATTTATTTCTTTATTTTGCTGGTGAAAATTTAAATCAAATAATATTTAACCACTATATAATAATTCCAGACTGTGTAACTCGGTAATCAGTGCAGACGTAAGTTTTATAAATCAAGAACCCATTGTGAGGGTCTGCTTACTCACTCACAAACAAAAAGGAAGCGGGGTGGGGTAGCCAGGAGATCCCGACGGGCTCATAACCCGTAGACCGGTGGTTCGAATCCATCCCCCGCTACTCATTTACTTCTTTTAACTAATTTTTAAATCATTAGATAGTTTGTTTTTCAAAAGATTAATAAAACCGTACCATTTTAAGTGTAATTATAAAGAAAAAGAAAATTTCATGGGGTCGATTTTTAAATGGTCATGGACAAACTTGGAAGTTCCTTGCAGGATGCCCTAAAAAAACTGGTAAGTTCCGGAAGGATTGATGAAAAAAGTGTAAACGATGTAGTAAAAGATATCCAGAGGGCATTACTACAGGCTGATGTCAATGTACAGCTTGTTATGAGAATGTCAAAACAGATTAAAGAGCGTGCCCTCAAGGAAGATGTCCCTTCTGGAATGAATCCAAGAGAACATGTTATAAGGATTGTCTATCAGGAACTTATCAACATCATTGGTAAAGGAACCGAAATTAACCTTGAGCCGCAGAGCATAATGATGATTGGTCTGCAGGGTAGTGGTAAAACCACTACAACTTCAAAACTTGCAAGATATTTTCAGAAAAAAGGTTTAAAACCTGCTGTTATTTGTGCCGATACATTCAGACCTGGTGCATACCACCAGTTGAAATCATTGTGTGAAAAAATCAATGTCCCGTTTTACGGTGAAGAGGATAATGAGGATTCAATTGGCATTGTAGAAAGAGGGATGGAAAAACTTGGAAAATATGATGTATTAATTATTGATACAGCCGGTAGGCACTCTCTGGAAGAAGACCTTATTGAAGAGATGGAACAGATACATTCCATTGCAAAACCGGACAAGAAATTGCTGGTTCTTGACGCTGCCATTGGACAGCAGGCCAGTGAGCAGGCAAAAGCTTTCAATGAATCAATTGGGATATCCGGTGTTGTAATCACAAAACTGGATGGTACTGCAAAAGGTGGTGGAGCTCTATCAGCTGTTTCTGAAACAAATTCATCTATCGCATTCATAGGTGTAGGAGAAACAAGCGGTGACCTCGAAAAATTTGAACCTGACCGATTTATATCCAGGTTACTTGGAATGGGTGATATCCGCAGTCTTATAGAAAAAGCCGAAGAGTCACTGAGTGAAGAGGAACTCGATGTTGAATCCATGATGCATGGTCGTTTTACATTAAAAGATATGTACAAACAACTTGAAGCTGTAAATAAAATGGGGCCCCTGAAACAGGTAATGCAGATGATTCCAGGAGGAATGGGACAGAATATATCAGAAGAACAATACCAGGTTACCAGTGAAAAATTATCCCGATACAGAATCATAATGGATTCAATGACAGAAGACGAGATGGATGACCCAAAACTCATCGGAAGTTCCAGAATTAGAAGGATATCAAAAGGTTCTGGAAGCAAACCCGATGATGTTAGAGAACTACTGAAGTATCACAAAACAATGCAAAACGCCATGAAGAATTTCCGCGGAGCGGGCAAATTCAATATGAAAAAGATGATGAAAAAGTTTGGAATGCAGTAAAAACCCCAGACTCAAAATTATCCTGCTTTTATCCTTAAATTCAATAATTTTCGCAGGTTTTCAGGAAGTTCAAGAAAAGTTCTTCACCTTTTTCAGTATGAGCCACTTCTGGATGCCATTGCACTCCATAAACAGGTCTTTCCGGATGTTTCATAGCTTCGATTTCACAGTATTGAGAGCGTGCTAGCCTAATGAAATTATCCGGCATCCTGGTTACCTCATCTGCATGTGATGCCCATGTTGACAGTTTTGGACCCAGTCCTTTTAAAATATCGTTCTCATCTATTACATCTACTTCGATAGATGCGTAGCCACCCTGATTTCCAGTACCACAGTCACCACCAAATGTTTTTGCTATAAGATGGTGCCCAAGACATATTCCAAGTATAGGTACATCGATGTTTTCCACATATTCTCCACAATTGCCTATTCTATCCATTGTAGGTCCACCGCTTAAAATCAGACCTTCTGGTTCTTCAGCAAGAATTTCATCTACTGATAATGTATTTGGTACTATCTTGACATCCATGTCAAGGTCTCTTAAAGTGCGGTGAATGAGGTGACAGAATTGTCCGTAATTATTTACTACAAGGATTTTTAATTCATTCATGATATTTGTTTCTGAGGTAGATGTGATTTATTAATTTTGTGCTGGTTGATTACAAAAACTACAGAAAAAACTTTAAATAATATAACCGTGTTACTGTGTGACATAGTATCACAGTGATTGAATGGTAAATTTAAATTAAAAAGGACGATATAAACAATAGGAGTATAAAAATGACTGAAATAGGCAAAACTATACGGATTGAAAGGATAATGGACAGAGAAAGCAGAAACATGGTTATAATTCCGATGGATCATGGTATAACTGTCGGGCCTATAAAAGGGCTTTCAAATATAAGTGATTCTATAAACAAAGTTGCAGAAGGCGGTGCAAACGCTGTTCTCATGCAGAAAGGTATGGTAAACCACGGGCACCGGGGTTATGGGCTTGATGTAGGACTTATAGTCCATATGAGTGCATCCACATCCCTTGGACCCGATCCCAATGATAAAGTCCTTACATGCACAGTAGAAGAAGCTGTAAAAATGGGTGCTGATGCTGTGTCCATCCATGTAAACATTGGTTCTGAAACCGAAGCTGACCAGTTAAAGAAACTGGGACATGTTGCCAAAAAATGTGATACCTGGGGCATGCCGCTGCTGTCCATGATGTACCCAAGGGGTAAAAATATCCAGGATTCAAATGACCCGGAACTTGTTGCTCATGTTGCAAGAGTTGGAGCTGAGCTTGGTTCTGATGTTATAAAAACAAATTACACAGGTGACCCCGAATCATTCAGGGATGTTGTTAAGGGCTGTCCTGTACCTGTTATAACAGCAGGCGGACCCAAAACTGAGACAGACAGGGAATTTCTGGAGATGATACACGGATCTATAAAAGCCGGTGCAAGAGGGGTTGCCATCGGAAGAAACACATTCCAGCATGATGACCCTGTCAACATGACCAGAGCTATAACTGAAATCGTACATAAGAACAAATCCGTGGAAGAATCTCTGGAAATGCTCAAATGATTTCGAAAATATAAAATCAGTTTAAACCAATAGGTCAACCATGAGTAATAAAAACAAATCCATCTGGATAAAAGCTGATAAGAGCAACTGGGACAGTCGTAAGGGCAGAATCACTAACGGACTTGAATCAGGTGCAGATTGTGTACTTGTCAATTCAGAAGATGTGGAAAAAGTCAGGAAACTGGGCAACATTACTGTTGCAGCATTTGGTGATGCAAAATCCGATGCTGATATAGTGGTTGTCGGAAAAGGAGGAGAAGGTGACGGTACAAAACCACTTCCGTCTGATTTTTCCGGGTCATGGGATATAACAACTATAAACCAGCTGAAAGAGAAAGGTAAAAAGGTTGCAGGATATGTGGTCATTAAAAATAAGGATTATGAGAATTTTGCTGTAGAGCTGGGAGAAATCTGCGACTACGTAATTACCATCGGTATAGACTGGCAGGTAATTCCACTTGAAAATCTGATTGCAAAACTGCAGGATAAAGATGTACAAATCATTTCGGGAGTAAAAACTGCAGATGAAGCAAAAATTGCTCTGGAGACACTTGAACACGGTTCTGATGGCGTTTTACTCGATTCGGATGACCCGAATACAATCAAAGAAACCACTGCAACTGCTGAAAAATCAGAAATTGCAAAAACAGAACTTACTCCTGCGGTAATAACCCGAATTGAGCCGGTTGGAATGGGTGACAGAGTATGTGTAGATACCTGCAATTTGATGCAACGGGGAGAAGGAATGCTTGTTGGTTCGCAGTCAAAGGGTCTTTTCCTAGTACATTCTGAATCTGAAGAGAGTCCCTATGTAGCATCTCGACCGTTCAGGGTTAATGCTGGTGCAGTTCATGCCTATGTACAAGTAAGTGATAAAACCAGATACCTTTCCGAACTTGAATCAGGAGATGAAGTTACCATAGTAGATGCAGAAGGAAATCAAAAAACAGGAATCGTCGGCAGAGTGAAAATTGAGCGAAGACCTTTGATGCTTGTTGAAGCTGAAGCAGATGGTGTGGTTTTAAGGACCATACTGCAAAATGCGGAGACCATAAAACTGGTGGATAAAGACAAAAACCCTGTTTCGATTTCTGACCTGAAAAAAGGTGATGAAATACTTGTACATCTTGAAAAGGGTGCAAGGCACTTTGGTACCAAGGTGAATGAAACTATAATTGAAAAATAAAACTGATGATGGGGGTATACAAATAGGGGTCTCAATTGGAGAAGTCGACCTGCAAAAAAAAACAGGTATTGTCGCATCAATAGGTGGAGAGCCTGTGGATTCATCTATAACAGCAAAACAGCTGGGTGCTGATATACTGGAAATTCGATTTGACTTGCTAAACATCCTAACATCTGAAGATGCTTGGGATACTATAGAAAAAATCAGGTCCAAGGTAAATTTACCTTTTATTGCTACTTTGAGATCCAGAGAAGAAGGAGGTAACTGGTCTGGAACTGAAAGGGACAGGATAAACCTTTTATTGGATATTATACCATCAGTGGATGCAGTAGATATTGAACTATCGGCACCTGAGAAAAATTGGGTGATAAAAAGTGCCGGTAATGCAGATGTAACTGTTATTGTTTCATCACACAAATTTACATCCACACCTTCTGTTAAAGAAATGTATGCGGTACTGGATAGATGTCATGACAGTGGCGCAGATATTGCAAAGCTGGCAATGATGCCGGAAACCATGCAGGATGTTTTAGACATGTTGCAGGTAACCATCGATTTTCCGAAGCCTATCTCAACCATTTCTATGGGAGAACTTGGAAAACATTCAAGAATAATATCTCCATGTTATGGTTCTGTCCTCACTTACGGTTCTGTTACCAGTGCAGTTGCACCCGGACAATTGAGGATTGATAAATTAAAGGAATGCATGGAGATGGTTTTATGAAAAAAGTTTTTGGTGTATTTGGTGACCCTGTAGAACATTCACTATCTCCGGTAATGCATAATGCAGCATTTTCAGAACTTGGCATGGACAATGTATACCACGCCTTTAGAATCAGGAAAGATTCACTTAAAGAGGCACTGATAGGTGCCGGTGCAATGGGATTTGGTGGAGTTAATATTACCGTCCCTCTCAAACAGGAAGCGCTCAAAATTGTTACTGCTGACCCCCTGGCTGCAAGGATTGGAGCGATAAATACTGTAGATTTTGAGGACAAAAACAAAATCTGGGGATACAACACCGATGGACTGGGTGCAAAACATGCACTTTCAGATGCCGGTGTTGACATCGATGGTAGAAAAATAATGGTTCTTGGGGCCGGGGGGGCTGCCAGAGCGATAAGTTTCCAGTTTGCAAATGATGGTGCAGAATTAATCATTGCCAATCGTACAGAAAATAAAGCAATTGAACTCGCAGAAGATGTCAGAAGTATCGGTGATGCAAGAGGCACCAGGATTTCAAATTTAAAAGAACTGATTGCAGATTCCGACATTCTTATAAATACAACCACCGTCGGAATGCACCCCTATACAGACAACACTATTGTAACCGGTGACCAGATGCATCCTGAACTCGTTGTTTTTGATATTGTATATAACCCACTGGAAACCCGACTTTTAAAGGAAGCAAAATCTGCAGGTGCTACATCGATTAACGGGTTGATGATGTTTGTGTATCAGGGTGCAGAAGCTTTCAAAATCTGGACTGGTGTGTATCCACCGATAGAAACCATGAAAAATGCAGTCATGGAGGAGCTGAAAGGTTGAACAAACGCATCCTGATAATCGGTGGTACCGGTGAGATGGGTCAATGGTTTGCCAGGTTTTTCAAAAGACATGGATATCAGGTCACACTGTGGGGTAGAAGCCGGCGTGTGGATATTGCTGATAAGATAGGTGTTAATTTTGCCATTGACCTTGACATAGCTATCCAGGAAAATGATATCGTTATTGTGTCAGTACCCATCGATATCACTGAAAAAGTAATTTCTGAGACTGCTCCAAAAATGAAACCCGGCAGTTTGCTGATGGATTTTACATCGATAAAATCAAAACCTGTTGAAGCCATGAAAAAATATGCACCAGAAAATGTTGAAATCCTTGGAACACATCCAATGTTTGGACCTTCAATACCGAGTTTATATGGTCAGATAGTTATAATGACACCGATACCCGATAGATGTGATAATTGGTTCCCTATTATGAAATCCCTTTTTGAAGACAATGGTGCACATATAGAAATAATCAACCCGAGAGAACATGACAGGTTTGTTTCAGTGGTACAGGGGCTCACCCATTTTGCATATATAACCATCGGATCTACTTTTAAAAGGCTGGATTTTGATGTTTCTGAATCCAGAAGGTTCATGAGTCCTGTGTATGACATAATGATTGATTTTGTGGGTAGAATCATCGGTCAAAACCCCTATTTATATGCACTTATACAAATGGAAAATCCTGAAGTTTTAAAAGTACATGAAGCATTTAAAAAAGAATGCAACAACATTTCCGAAACTGTTAGACAGCATGATGTAGAAAGTTTTGTAGAAAATATGAAATCTTCAGCATCTCATTTTGGTGATACCACATCAGCTCTGCATCGTTCTGACAAAATCATAAACTCGAAACTGCAGGAATTTGACCAGATTGCCGGATTTATCGGAAAAGAATGTGGGCTTGAACACAGATACTCAGGAACTATACATGTTGGTACCATTGAAAAAGTGAAACCAAGGAATGTGATTTTATCCAAATCATACCAGAAAAAAACCGTCTCACTTAAAATTGAAAATATCCGTCTTCTATCCGAAAGCGAACTAAGGGAATGGAAAATCAGGAACCTGAAACACATTACAAGAGATATATCAGTTTTTATTCCAGTCAATGCTGTCCCTGAAACTATCATGAAAGTTATTTCCAGTAACGATAAGATTGTAAATACTGAAATTATTGATACGTTTTCAGGTTTTAAAAATACTGAAAAACTAAGTGTAACATACAGGATGACAATTCTGGGAGATGCAGACCCGAACAGTGTCCAGAAAGATATCACAAGGTTGCTAGAAGGTCTGGGATGTGAGCCCAGAAGTTAAAATAAAAAAAATGTTAATCAAATCTGGCTTACAAGGTGTTCAAGCGCTTTTTCAGGGTCTTCTGCCTTAACAATACCAGAAGCCAGCAAAACTCCTGCAGAACCAAGGTCAAGTGCGGCTTTTAAATCTTCGCCTTTGGATATCCCTGCACCACAGAGAACCTTTACATCCGAATTTATGTTTTTAACCGCATCTACAGAACCCTTAACAACCTGTGGGTCTGCGCTTGAAACCGGTACACCTGTACCTATGAGTTCGGGTGGTTCAATTGCCACATAATCAGGACCAAGGGAAGCCGCTGAAGCACTGGTTTCCACATTATTGGTACAAACTATTGTATAAAGACCTGCTTCATTTGCTGCTTTTACCGAGTAATCAATGTCTGCAAGTGTTAACCTTCTTTCTGAATGATTAATCAGTGTTCCGACTGCACCGGCATCTTTTACACACTGTGCCAGAATCTGACCTGTATGACTCCCTGCACCGATTCCATCGATATGTTGTGAATACACCGGCACATCTACCTGTGATGCCACACGGTATATGTCACAGAACTGAGGTGCAACCGCTATACCTACATTATACCTTTCTGCAACATCCCTGCAGGCTTTGGCAATTGTTACTGCCTTTTCTCCTGTTCCCTGTAGATAGGTTTTTAGATTTACCACTATTACAGGTGTTTTATCTGATTTCATTTATACCCCTCCTGAATAAATAATAGATGTGGATAACATCCACATTTTAAAAATCAGTCATTACTCTATACTGGTCGATTTCCGGTTTATTCAGGACATCAAGGAAATTCTCAGCCACTTGACGGACATCCTTGGCATTTGTGATTGCTCTTCCAGCCACCACAACATCTGCACCGGCTTTTAGAGCCTCTGGTATTGTATCAACACGTATACCACCTGCGACAGCAACCATTATCTTTGGTGACAGTTCCTTGATTGCATCGATGCTTCCCCATGCATATTCGGTTTCTTCCACATCAATTGCCCGATGAAGTTCGACAATATCAGGAAGTTCATCCAGTTGTTTGAGTACTGACATCGGATCCGGTTCATTGAGTGTATCCATAACCACATAAATACCAGTCTTGTGGGCTTCATTAATTGCTTTGTTAATGGTAGACACCGGTGCCAGTGCTGATACAACTATCGCATCTGCTGTAGCATCTGACACCATACGTGCTTCAAGGTTTCCGGTATCCAGTGTCTTTAAATCCGCAACTATAAACGCATCGGGTTTGACTTCCCTGAGACGTGATACAACATCCACACCGTAGCGTTTGATTAGAGGTGTCCCCGCTTCTAGTATCAGATGGTCGCTTTGTGGCAGTTGAGATATTATATTCTTCACTGCATCAAGGTTTGGATTATCCAGTGCAACCTGTAGATATGGTGGGTCCCACAACCTTGTTACTTTGAATCCCATGATAGCATGCATACTCTTGTCCTTTTCTTCAAATACCGTGTCAATATCTGGGAATTCATCCATTGCACGTCTGAGTGCAAGTTTGGTAGCCCCATAATTGTATCTGTAGATTTTGTTATAATCAGATGCTTTAGGATGTATAAACACACTTGCAACCAGTACAAGCTCTTCAGCTTTGTCCTTTGGTATGATTCCATCTTCAACCGAATCTGCGACTGCTTTTGCTACAGCTGCCTGTGCCGGTCCAAATATCTGTTCTGCCTGTTTCATATTGTGCACAGTGACCTTTGGTACAATCAATGTAGATGGCTTGGTAGGCAGATTTGGACGTATAACAGAAAGCATGGGAGTATGTCCCGCAGACAACTGTGTCATACCTGTCGCAAACGCCTGTCCTACCGGTCCATCCTTGTCACCAACCATAAGGTCTACATGTGCAAGTTCTGGTTCTTCACCTATTAATGCTTCTCCAACCAATAACATAGTACACCAACATTTTGTTTTTTTATTATAGATATTGTAAATTGATAAACATTAGATTAATTTTGGACATAAATCATTCAAAACACATGAATCACATTTGGGTGATACCGGACGACATGTATTTTGACCAAAGCGTACAAACAATTCGTTAATCTGGTTCCACAAACTTTCAGGAACTGTGTTTTTAAGTTCATCTTCTGTCTGCTCAGGTGTTTTTGTGTCAACCATGCCAAGACGGTTTGATATTCTGTGAACATGGGTATCTACAGCAATTGCTTTTTTGCAAAATGCATATGTTAGCACACAATTTGCTGTTTTTCTACCAACACCCGGGAGTTTCAGAAGGTCATTGATATTATCTGGAACCTGTCCATTATACTCATCCAGTATCATCCCAGATATGTATTTAATACGGTGGGTTTTCACACGATAAAAGCCTACATTTTTTATCAAACTTTCTATTTCATCTTCATCAGCATTAATCAATTCTTCCGGCGAATTGAATTGTTTGAAAAGGTTTTCAGCTGCAGAATTTGTTTCACTGTCACGTGTCCTCTGAGATAGCACAGTTGTAATCAGTACATAAAAAGGATCATTGTTCTGGTAATAGAAAATATCAGGATATTCGTTTCCAAGACGTTTCAGGACCTTTTCAATACTCATTAGTCTGGTCTAAAATCATAATGGTATAAAATTCTTTGCTGTATAATACGGCATTCTTGGCAACAGCCATTTTATAAATGATGCGTATCCGGAACCACCGGTCACCAGATGGATAAATCGATAAAGCATAGGTTCGTTTGTTGCAAGCATTTTTGCAAAAACATCAGGGTAGCGGTAAAATATTCTTGACAGCATGTATGAATATTTCAGATTGTCACCAAACTCATAATCACATCTATCCTGATAGTTGTAGAGTAATGATTCTGAAAAATTATTTTTTTGATAAGCATCGATTAGAGTTTCAGCAGCCAATTTACCGGATATTATCGCATAGGATATACCCTCACCTAGAAATGCATCTACAAATCCTGCAGCATCACCTGCAAGCAGAACACGGTTGTTGCAGATCCTTCTTTTGATGCCGCCTATCGGTAGAAAATGCCCTCTGGGTTTTACATAATCAAACCCAAGACCAGATATAAAATCATTATAGGATTTGAGTGGTTTTGATGTTTTTACTGCATTAATCCCACCAATTCCTACTGACAAATATTTATCCTTGGGAAATATCCAACCATAACCCTTTTTAACTTTATCAAAATGAAATTCAACAATATCTAAGATATTTTCATCAACATATTCACCAGATACCGGTATTTCTGCAGCAAGTGAAAATGCAATCTCATCTGATTTGAATCTGGGTCTCACACATCTGGCACAGACACTGCTCACACCATCTGCACCTATTAAAGCTTTTGATTTAAATACACCTGCAGTGGTATTAACTTCTACAAAATCACGTTTTACGTCCACGGATTTTACACGGGTATTTTGAAAGAGTGCTGAACCTGAATCAACGGCTTTTGAAGTAAGA
This sequence comes from Methanohalobium sp., assembly GCF_046546175.1. Classification (NCBI taxonomy): domain Archaea; kingdom Methanobacteriati; phylum Methanobacteriota; class Methanomicrobia; order Methanosarcinales; family Methanosarcinaceae; genus Methanohalobium; species Methanohalobium sp. Next base: position 31,733 of record NZ_JBKGYF010000011.1, read on the forward strand.
TAATTATCAAATTCTTTTCTGGAAACCATTGAAGCGACCTGTCTTTCTGAACGGGACTCAAGAACATGTCCGCCATATCTTACTCTTGCTCCAAAACACTGCCTTTTTACCAGATGTTTTGGTATGTCATAGTCAAGGCTTTTTAATGCCTGACTGGATACAGCCCCTGCACAGGTTTTATCCCTTGGAAGGTTATCTTTTTCAATAATCAGCGTGTTCAATCCTGCTTCTGAGGTATATTTTGCAGCTGTTGAACCTGCTGGACCAGCTCCAACTACTATAACATCCTGCATGAAATATAAAAATAGAAAGACTAATATTTGAAAATTGGCATGAATTACAGATTGAACACTTAATTGACTATACCATATTTATAATAATAACCATATTCGATGTTAGCTTGTTTGCAATTAACTTATAGGCAAAAAACATATCTGTGGATTTGTAAGGGCCTGTAGTCTAGATGGTCATGACGTCGCCTTCACACGGCGGAGGTCTCGAGTTCGAATCTCGACGGGCCCATCTCTGTTTTCTGATTGAATGATACTTGGCTGCTTACGGAGAATAAGGTTTCTGAATTCTTCGATTTGAGATTCGAGGATTTTAATTTTTTCATCTACATTTATTTCTTCATTTGGTTGTACAACTTTTATCTCACCATCAAAATCTTCATCCAAAGAAATTAAGAAGAAAGTTTTCCCATCCTTATCGATTTTGTAAATCTGTGCAGTTTCTCCAATTAAGTGCGCATAGAATTGTGGAAGCCTTAACAATGGATATTCAAAATTTGTTTTAGCTCTATGCTTTGTAATTTTTGATTTGCCAATAAGTTTCATTATTTATAACCCCTTTAATAACTATAAGTTGTACAACTTTTGTATAACTTTCTGTATAGTTTTATTTATAATGCTTACGTAAAAACATCATATTCAAAAACAGATGTTACCAACGTAACGAAAAAATCGATAATTTAGTTAAAATGAGATGGAAAGAAGCATTAGAAAACATTAATTGGGACTGATGTCAAATTAAGGTCAGACCGATCGTAACTTGTTAACTTTGCTCCTCCTTTTTTCTATGTCATAAATTACTTTAGGTAATGCATAGATAAAAATTTTCGACATGATTTTGAGCTTCAGATAATTCAAATATTCGTAAATTGAATAAATGACTGTAACTAACATAAATAATGCTATGAATATTAAAGCTTTAAAATCATCTGACAATAAAAAATAATTTATAGAAAGTAACATTAATAATGACATTGTAAAGAATGGAGTAATAAACAAAATTATCCACGTAAACTTTTTGTTAAATTTATATGATTCATAACTTTCCTTTTTATTAAAATTATTTTCTATATAATTTAACTTATAAACCATAGAATCAAATATCTTTATATGAAAACTATGTTTATTACTTGCATATGTATATATTTTACTTAATAGGCCAGGTACATTCTTTTTTTCAGATTTATATGAATTAATAAGTTTACCTAATTCAGTACGAAGTCGTATTATTTCATATTTATTTTCAATTAGTTGGGGTGTTAATTTTTTTCTAATCTTGTAATTTATTTCCAATTTTGTCTTA